>JAUIIF010000118.1 GCA_030431945.1 Bacteroidia bacterium
ATTATCCACACATCTGGAAGGAACAAATGCAGGGCCACCACGAGGAGTTTCGGAAATCTATCATCGACAACGTAGAGCGTGGCATGGAAGAAGGACTTTACCGCAGTGATCTTGATCCGTCAATTATTGGAACCCTTTACACGGGAATGATGATGATGATGATTGATACCAGCATTTTCCCGGCGCAGGATCGCCCGCTGACGACCATTGTGCGGGAACACAGTGAATACCACCTGAATGGTATTGTAAATCAATTTGGTCGTGACCGCATGGAACTTTACCTCCGACAAGAATCATTGGAATAATCAACCAAATGCAAGTTCATCACGTCATGGCCCTAAACCGGCTTACTTTTTTTATCCCACACTCCCCCAACTATCCAAGCTTACCCAAGATGAAAAGTATATTATTCCGCGGGCTGTTTGCCCTGGCGCTCTTTACGGGTGTTAGCAGTCTGCTGTCGGCGCAAACCGACTCCCCGCAGGTATTCAGCCTTAATGAAGCTGTAGCGTACGCGATGAGCAACAACAATGCCATTCGTAACGCCAGGGTCGATATCCTGGATGCCGAACAGAACGTGAAGGAGCGCTTAAGTACTGGCTTGCCTCAGATCAATGGTTCCCTGGATTTCAACCATTTCCTCAAAGTGCCCGTGCTGCCGCTGCCGGAAGCCTTTGCTATGGGGGACCCCAATGCGCCTACTTCCATCGCTTTTCAGCTGAAAAACAGCTTTACCGCAGGGATTGCGGCCCGTTCCATGCTTTTTGACGGCAGCTTCTTCGTGGGGCTGCGCGCTGCGCGCGCCAGTGGGGACTACTACAACCTCCAGCTGGAGAACACCCAGCGTACGGTACGTACGCAGGTCGTCCGGGCGTACTTCCCGGTGCTCTTGTTGAAGACGAATGTTGTTATTCTGGACCGTAACATTGATAACCTGCAGAAGCTCCTGAACGAAACCGAGGCACAGTACGAAGCCGGTTTTGTGGAGCAGCTGGATGTGGACCGGTTAGTCCTGAGCCTCAGCAACCTGCGGAGCCAGCGGGAGCAAATTTCCAGTCAGGCCGAGAATGCCCTGCGGGCCCTCAAATACACCCTCAACTACCCGCTCGATGAGCCGCTGGTAGTGGAAGACGACCTGGATAAGCTGGAAACGGAAATTGAAGCGGCCTTACTTACGGCGGACATTCCCTACCTCGCCCGCCCCGAACTGCGCCTGCTGGATAAAACCATTGAATTGCAGAAGCTGAACGAAGAACTGCAGAAGGCGGCCTATCTGCCTACGGTGTATGCGTCTATTTCCGGTCAGTACCAGTTCCAGGGAAACAGTTTCTCGGATGGTTTCTGGGCACCGACCATTGTACTGGGCCTGAATGCCAGCATTCCTATTTATGACTTCGGCGGGCGCAGTGCCCGGGTGGAACGGGCTAAGCTGGCCACCCAGAAAGTAGTCAATCAGCGCAATGACGTACAGCGCAGCGTACAGCTGGAAGTGCTTAATGCGCGGGCTACGTTCACGGCCAATAACGACCGCCTGCAGGTTACCAAGACCAACCTCGAACTGGCGCAACGCATCTACGATGCCACGCAGATTAAATACCGCGAAGGTGTTGGTTCCAGCATCGAAGTGGTCCAGGCAGAACAGGCACTCTACGAGTCGCAGGCAAATTTTCTGAATGCCCTGTACGAAACGCTGGTCGCTAAAGAAGACCTTTTCCTGGCCCTTGGCCGCAATTAACCAACCACCCTTCAGGAGTAATTTTCTGTCCTTTACTCCAACTGTATACATACTACCCCCTCCACCAATGAAGTATATACTCCTCCCACTGCTTTTTTTAACTTTCCTTGCATCCTGCGGCCCCGCCACTGATGACAACGCAGTACCGGCAGACCTTGCCGGAAAGAAGGAATACTTAAGAACGAAGAAAGCCGAGCTACGCACCCTGACGCAGGAAGTGGAAGCGCTCGAAAAACAAATCTTTGCGGAAGACCCCAGCCTGGCTCCCAAGGGCACCCTGGTCGCCTACGAAGCCGTCAAAACCTCTTCCTTTGAAAACTACGCTGAGGTACAGGCTACTGTACGGGCAGCCGAAACCGCAATGGCGGCACCAGAGATTGCCGGCCGGGTGCTGAGCATGAAGTTCGAAGCCGGTGACCCCATCCGGAAAGGGCAGTTGGTTGCGGTGCTGGACGTAGAGGGAATTACCACCCAACGGGCCGAACTGGAAAAAGCGGCCGAACTGGCCAAAACCGTTTTTGAACGCCAGCAGCGGCTTTGGGACCAGAACATCGGCTCCGAAATCCAGTACCTGCAGGCTAAAAACAGCTACGAACGCCTGCAGAAACAACTGGCAACGATTGACGTGCAGACCAATAAGCGAAATGTCTACGCGCCCATCAGCGGTACCGTTGATCAGGTGATGACCCGCCAGGGAGAAAACGGAATGCCGGGCGCGCCGATTCTTTCTATCCTCAGTACCAATGACCTCGACGTTATTGCGGATGCGCCGGAGGATTTGCTGACCAAAGTAAAGGTGCGGCAACCGGTAAAAGTGCGCGTACCGGCCATCAACCTCGAGTTCGAAGCCCCGATAAAGCGGATTGGTAAGACCGTAGACCCCGCCAACCGAACCTTTGAAGTGGAAATCGACGTTCCGGCCCGCTACTTGCCCCAGCTCAAAGCTAACCTGCTGGCGGAAGTGGAAGTGCTGGATTTTAAGGCCGATGACCTCATCGTCGTAAGCCAGGATCAGATTCAGCAGGAAATTGACGGGCGCCGTTTCGTTTTCCTGGCGGTAGAAGAGGCCGGCAATACCTACGCCCGCAAAGCGTACGTGGAGACGGGCGAAAGCTACAATAACCAGGCCATCATCACTGCCGGCCTGCAGGTAGGCGACCGCATTATTACTGCCGGCTCCCGGGGCCTGACGGATGGGCAGAAAATCAGCCTGAGCCAAAACCCTATCCAGTAATCAGTCCGCCGGAGCTGTCGGTAGTCAGGCGACTGGCGTGTTGACTGTTTGCCAGTTCAGCACCTTAGTCCAACGAACCCTGCTACCGACGGACCAACACCCAATAGTCCAACAACATGGAACAAGATAAAAGAACCTTCTCGCTAACTAATCTGGCGGTAGATAATGGTACCAGTGTTTTTCTCCTGGCGATCATGATCCTGCTCTTCGGGTTATTTGCCTACGATCAGGTGCCAAAGGAACAATTTCCTGAAGTGGAGTTCCCGCAGGTATACATCAATACCCCTTATTTCGGTAACTCTGCTGCTGACATTGAAAACCTGGTGACCCGTCCGCTGGAGAAAGAACTGCAGGGCGTAGACGGACTGAAAGTCATTCGCTCAACGAGCGTTCAGGACTTCAGCGTTATTACCGTGGAATTTAATTCCGACGAGGATTTTGATGACGCGGTCCGCAGAACCAAAGATGCCGTGGATAAGGCCAAGCCTGAACTGCCCAGTGACCTTGACGTAGAACCCTCGGTGCTGGAAATCAACCTCAGTCAGCTCCCGATCGTCACCGTAAATATGAGTGGAGATTTCCCGCCGGAAGAACTGCGCCGGTACGCTGAGCTCATGGAAGACGAACTGGAGGAGGTAAATGGGGTCAGCGAGGTCAACCTTAAGGGCGTTCAGGAACGGGAAATAGAAATCGCGGTTGACGTTAAAAAAATGGAGAGCCTCCAGATCAGCTTCGGAGACATCGAGAATGCGGTGGGGAGTGAAAACCTGACCCTTTCTGGCGGCGAAATCAAAAATAACGGCATACGCCGGGCCATCCGTGTGGTCGGGGAGTATGATGATGCCCAGGAGCTGGCCAATACCGTCATCAAGAACGAGAACCAACGACTGGTGTACCTGCGGGATATTGCCACGGTGACTTTTGGGTACGAAGAACCCAAAAGTATTGCCCGGGCTAACGCTCTACCGGTGATCAGCCTGGATGTGATCAAGAAATCCGGCGAAAACCTGCTGACGACCGCTGATGGTATTCAGGCTACGGTAGCCGAAGTAAGGAAAGGACTGCCCGAGGAGTTGGAGATTACGTTTTTCAACGACCAGAGCTATAATACCCGCGACCAGGTGGACAACCTGGAGAACAGTATCATCTCCGGGGTCATCCTGGTGGTACTGGTCCTCCTGTTTTTCCTCGGCCTGCGCAATGCGCTTTTTGTGGGTATTGCGATTCCCCTGTCGATGCTGATGGGCATTCTCTGGATCTGGTTGTCTGGCGTAATGGGATCGTGATCGTAGAGAACATCTATCGGTACATGCAAAACGGGGAGAAAGCGAAAAATGCCGCTAAATACGGAGCGGGAGAAGTGGCCTGGCCCATCATTGCCTCTACGGCAACTACGCTGGCCGCCTTCAGCCCGCTGGCGGTCTGGCCGGGCATTGTCGGTGAGTTCATGAAGTACTTCCCGCTGACCCTGATCCTGGTGTTGTCGTCTTCCCTGATCGTCGCCCTGGTGATCAATCCGGTGCTGGCCAGCTATTTCATGAAGGTGGATGAGCGCGCGGCGACGCAGAAAGGGCGCGGACGCAGGATGCGGACAACGTTGATCACGGCAGCGGTCATGATGGCCCTGGGCGTACTGATCGGCCTGCTCGGCGGCATCACCTGGTTCTTCAACCTGATGGTGATTTTTACCCTCATTACCCTGGTCTACTTCTTTCTGTTGCGGCCGGCTTCCTTCTTCTTTCAGGATCGGGTCTTGCCCTGGCTGGAGCAGAAGTACCGCGGAACAATCCGCTTCTCCCTGCGGTGGGGTAAAACCATGATGGCAGGTACCGTCGGCCTGTTGTTTCTTTCCCTGGTCCTGACGGTGGTCAGCCCTCCGGCCATCGAATTCTTTCCGAGTGCCGACCCGCTGTACGTCAACGCTTTTGTTGAACTTCCCCTTGGTTCAGACATCGAGGCAACGAATGAAGCCACCAGGAACCTGGAGCAGAGTATCCTGGAAATGCTGGAGCCGTACGACGCAATCGTGGAGTCGGTCCTGACCCAGATCGGTGAAAATACCTCTGACCCCAATGCACCACCCGAGCCGGGCTTTACGCCCAATAAAGCACGAATTACGGTGAGCTTCGTGCCCTTCCGGAACCGTGGCGGCGTAAGTACCACTAAGGTTATGGAAGAGATTCGCCAGACGGTGAAGGGGGTGCCCGGCGTAAAGGTGACCGTAGATAAAAATGCTGACGGGCCGGCCACGGGTAAGCCGATCAACCTGGAAATCTCCGGCGAAGACCTTGACCGTCTCATCCCCCTGGGTGATGAAGTAATTAACTACATCAACGCCCAGGGAATTCCCGGTATTGAAGAGCTAAGTGCGGACGTCAAAATCGGGGTTCCGGAACTACTCGTCAAGATTGATCGCGAAGCGGCCCGCCGTTACGGCTTATCAACCTTCCAGATTGCCAGTGCCCTGCGGACGTCGGTTTACGGTAAGGAAATAAGTAAGTACAAACTGGGGGAAGAGGAATACCCCATTTTCCTGCGCCTCGACGAAGAGGATCGGAATCAAGTGGAAAGCCTGCTGAATCAACGCATCACTTTCCGCGATCCGGCGACCGGACGTATCACCCAGGTGCCCATCAGTACGGTGGCAAGTGTGGAATATACCTCCACCTACTCCTCCATCAAACGTAAGGACCTGGACCGCGTCATTACCATCAGTTCTAACGTTCTTGACGGGTACACGGGCAACGAGATTATTCCCCAGATTGACGCGGCGATGGCAGCCTACGATTTGCCCCGGGGGTTCACGTACGAATTTACCGGTGAGCAGCAGCAACAACAGGAAGACATCGGCTTTCTGCTGGGGGCCTTTGTGTTTGCCCTCTTCCTCATCTTTATCATCATCGTAGCCCAGTTCAACAGCATTAGTTCTCCCTTCATTATCCTGACGTCGGTGATTCTGTCTACAATCGGGGTTTTGCTGGGATACTTCTTTTTCGGCGGAACGTTCTCCGTGGTATTTACCGGGGTCGGCATCATTTCACTGGCGGGCGTTGTCGTAAACAATGCGATTGTACTGATTGACTACACCACCCTGCTGATGAAAAAGGAAGTCGACCGCCAGGGATTGGAGAAGATCTCTGACCTGAGCCTGGAAGAAATTCGCGAAGCCATCATTGAAGGGGGAGCTACCCGCCTGCGGCCGGTACTCCTGACGGCCATCACCACCGTGCTGGGGTTGATCCCTCTGGCCATCGGCTTCAACTTCGATTTCTTCAGCTTCGTTGCGACCTGGGATGGCAAGTATTTCCTGGGTGGCGATAACACCGCCGTCTGGGGGCCAATGGCCCTGACGGTGATCTACGGACTGGTCTTTGCGACCTTCCTGACCCTCGTCGTGGTTCCCGTAATGATGTGGCTGATCTACAAAACCCGCAGAAGCATTAAGCGGATCTACCGTAAGCTGAGTGGCGCAGAGGCCAGTGAGGACGTTTACCTTGACCCGAATGCGACCGGGGCAGATTCTGATCTGGATACCGACCCGCGTCCGCTGCCGGCATAGCCTAAGGCAAAGTGAATTAGGTGTGGGTATTGCCTGCACC
Source organism: Bacteroidia bacterium (assembly GCA_030431945.1). GTDB lineage: Bacteria > Bacteroidota > Bacteroidia > Chitinophagales > Saprospiraceae > Neolewinella. The sequence continues at coordinate 6,569 of JAUIIF010000118.1, forward strand.
CCTGACCATCATACGGTGTCCCCCTTTCCCCCCGCGTGGAAAGGGGGACACCTGTGTATTTACTCAATTTGCCGAACCAACACGTAAGGCAGGCCCACCGCGCTGCGGCAGGCGGACCAAAGACCTGATTGTAGCACTGTCTGTACCCTTCGTTCTCCACCCGGGACACCTTGATGAGAGACATCCTTCCCCTGGCTTCATTACCTTTGGTGTAGAACTACTCTACCTCCGGGAGGCTGTTGGCGCTGCACGGAGGTATTACGACCCGGTCCCCCTCCCCGGCCGAAATGCGGGTAAGGAGTTGGTGGGTCCGGTGAGCGGGCACTTAAAAGTCTTCTCCAGCGTGGTGAACTGCTGCACTAAAAGCGAATTTTGCACACACCTTTAGTCTTTTCTCTATGCTTGCTGAAAACCTTATCCTTATCGGCTACTCCGGCCATGCTTATACGGTACTGGACGCCCTGCATTCCACCGGCCGCGCAGCGGCTGGCTACTGCGACCTGGAGGAAAAGGAGGTAAACCCCTTTGAGCTGGAATATTTAGGACGGGAAACCAGTGACCGTGCGCAGGAGGCCTTCCGGGCCGGCAGTTTTTTTGTGGGGGTCGGAGATAACGAAAGGCGCGAGCGATTGACCGAATGGGCGCTGGAAAGAGGGTTGGCAGAGGCTGCCGCCGTTGTGCATTCCTCCGCTACGGTATCTCCTTCCGCCAGCGTCGCTTCCGGGGTATTGATCGGGGCACAGGCAGCCGTGAATGCCCTGGCCAGGGTAGGGCGGGGAGCAATCGTTAACACCGGTGCCGTACTCGAGCACGACTGCTGTCTAGGGCCTTTCAGCCATCTGGCTCCGGGGGCAGTGTTGCTGGGTAATGTTTCCGTTGGCCGTGGCACCCTGATCGGCGCAAATGCCGTGGTTTTACCCGGCGTGACCATTGGTGACGGAGTCATTGTCGGTGCCGGCAGTGTCGTACTGGATCATTTGGTCGCCGGGAGTAAGGTCGTAGGTAATCCCGCCAGAAATATTGCCTGACGGGCGGTAGCTTTTGGAGCTGGCTGGTATGGCCGGCAAGCAATTAAGCGGTGAAGGGACTTCTTCCTAACTTTGCCGGCAAACCGGTACCATTTTTCACTGGCAGAAAACAATCCTATGCTTGGCCAAAACTCCCGCACCCTGATCATTGCAGAAGCCGGGGTAAATCATAACGGGCGCCTCGAGTTGGCAAAAGAATTGATTGATGCCGCGGCGGCGGCCGGAGCTGACTTTGTTAAATTCCAAACGTTTAAAACGGAACAACTGGTCAGTAAAGCAGCGGCCAAAGCGGCCTACCAGGTGAAAAATACGGACAATGCGGGGGAGAGCCAGTTTGAAATGATTAAAAAGCTGGAACTCGATGCAAAGACGCATGAATTGTTGATGGTGCATTGTAAGCAGCGGGGCATCCGCTTTTTATCGACAGCGTTTGATCTGGAGAGTATTGACTTATTAGCAGGTTTGGGCCTGGAGCTATGGAAAATCCCTTCGGGTGAAATAACCAATTTACCGTATTTGGTGAAGATTGCACAACAAGGCCAAACAACTATTCTTTCTACCGGCATGAGTACGCTGGCTGATATCGAAGGGGCCCTGGAGGTATTGTTGACCAATGGACTTAGCCGGGAGCAAATCACCATCCTGCACTGTAATACGGAATACCCAACCCCCATGGAAGATGTCAATCTACGGGCCATGAACACCATCGCAGACGCTTTCGGTGTTTCCGTTGGCTATTCTGACCACACGCTGGGCATCGAAGTCCCCATTGCCGCAGTGGCCAGGGGAGCCATTTGTATTGAAAAGCATTTTACCCTTGACCGCAACATGGAAGGCCCGGATCACCGGGCCAGCCTGGAGCCCCCGGAACTGGCCGCCATGGTCCGGGCCATAAGAAATACGGAAACAGCCCTGGGTAGTACGCTGAAACAACCGTCACCTTCTGAGCGGAAAAATGTGGCTGTCGCCAGGAAGTCCATCCATGCCGCCAGGGAATTGCCGGAAGGACATATTCTTACCGGCGCTGACCTCGTTATGATTCGACCCGGTGACGGTATTTCTCCGATGTTGTCAGCACAAGTTATCGGTCGGCGGTTACGCGAACCGCTCCGTGAAAATGAGCAATTGACCTACCGGCATTTTGAATAATCTGCCTACCGGGGGCTGAACAGAAAGATACGCTGAGTATGCGAAAAATAGGTGTAGTAACGGGTACCCGGGCGGAATATGGTTTGCTGAGCCCACTCCTGAAATTGCTGAAACAAGACGAGGACCTGGAATTGCAATTGCTGGTAACGGGAATGCACCTTTCGCCGGAATTCGGCAATACCTACGCAACCATCCTGGAAGATGGCTTCGAGATCTCCGCCAAAATAGAGATGTTGTTATCTTCGGATACCGCCGTCGGTATCTCAAAATCTATGGGGCTGGCGCAGATAAGTGCGGCGGAAGCCCTGGATCGGCTCCGGCCAGATATTCTGGTCGTTTTGGGAGACAGGTTCGAGATATTTTCCGTGGTGGCTGCCGCGATGATGGCCAATATCCCCATCGCCCACCTGCACGGCGGCGAAACAACGGAAGGGGCCGTTGATGAATCTATCCGTCATGCGATTACCAAAATGAGCCACCTTCATTTTACCGCTACGGAAGCCTACCGGAAAAGGGTCATCCAACTGGGGGAACAACCAGATCGGGTCTTCATGGTAGGGGCGCCCGGCCTGGACAACCTGCTTACGCTCGACCTCCTTAACCGGGAAGACTTCGAACAGAGCATCGCCTTTGAACTGGGGGAAGCATCTGCAATCTGTACCTTTCACCCCGCTACTTTATCCGCCGGCCAAAGCGAAATCGCCTTTGCCAACTTGTTGGCCGCCTTCGATGAATTTCCTGAACTCAGGATAATTTTTACCAAGCCGAATGCTGATGCGGAGGGGCGCAGGTTAATAACCATGTTGGAGCAATACGTTGCTGATCATCCTGAACGGACGGTATCCTTCGTCTCCCTCGGGCAGTTGCGGTATTTAAGCGCTCTGCAGCACGTTGACCTGATGATTGGTAATTCCTCCAGCGGCCTGACGGAGGCACCTTCCTTTCAGGTGGCGACCGTAGACATCGGCGACCGGCAAAGAGGCCGAATTGCGAGTGAAAGCGTGATTAATTGCGGAACGGCTAAGGAGGAAATCGTAGCGGCCATTGACCGTGCACTTAGTCCAGCATTCAAGGCCTCCCTTACCTCAGTGAAAAACGCTTACGGCAGTG
>JAUIIF010000119.1 GCA_030431945.1 Bacteroidia bacterium
ACCTGCACCTCATTCCGGCCGGCATCAACCTGGCGGGAGCCGAAGTAGAACTGATCAACCGTTTTCGCCGGGAAGATGTGATCAAAACGACCATCATTGAGAAGGTACGCGATGATTACGACTACATCCTGATCGATTGCCTCCCCAGTCTCGGCCTCCTGACGGTCAACGCCCTGACGGCAGCCGACACCGTCATCGTACCGGTGCAGTGCGAGTACTTCGCGCTTGAAGGCCTTACCAAGTTACAGAACACGATTTCCCTGGTGCAGCAGCAGCTTAACCCCAAGCTGGAAATCGAGGGTATCCTCCTTAGTATGTACGACCAGCGCCTCCGCCTCGCCAATATGGTCGTGGAAAAGGTCCGGGAAATTTTCGGAGATAAAGTCTTCGATACCATCATCCACCGCAATGCCCGCATCAGCGAAGCACCCAACATGCACCTGCCGGTCATCATGATCAACGCCGGCAGCCGGGGGGCGACCAATTTCCTCAACCTGGCGGAAGAATTTTTAAAGAAAAACGCTTAGTGGCAGCTTTCACAAGCTGACCAAAAGTAGCCGCCCGCTTCCGGACATTCCGGAAGCGGGCGGGATACCACTATGCTGACATGGTTGGCGACAGCTTTCAGTGCGTGAGGTTTACTCAGGGCTTTTTAGCCTCGGCGGTAGCGAAGTCGCCTGCCCGCAGGATGACCATCTTATCCACATCTATGTACTTCTTGATGGCGGCATTGATTTGCTCGGGGGTAAGGGACATGATTTTGGTCTCCAGCGCTTTGTCCCAGGCCATCGTCCGGTCCAGGTAAGCATTGTTCCCCAGTGTACCGGCCATGGCCCGGTCCTGTGCACGGTTCATCTGCTGGCTTTGGATCCAGCCGGACTTAGCGGCTTCCACCTCTTCAGCCGTGAAACCACCCGTCCGGGCCTTTTCGATTTCCTCTTTAAAGGCTTTTTCAAGCGCTTCCCGGTTTTCGGGGTTGTAGATGGCGTAGGCCATGAAGGAGCCCCGCTTGTCCAGGTCGCTGGCGGTAAACTGTGAGCCAACGCCATAGCTCAGGCCATCCTGTTGACGAATCCGGGTGGCCAGGCGGCTGTTCAGGAAGCCGCCACCCAGAATAAAGTTCCCCATGGTCAGTGCGGCGTAGTCAGGATGGCTGGTATTGATGGGCATCATCTGAGCGGCAACGAACCAGGCATTTGCCTTATCCGGCGTTTCTATTTTCACCATTTCCGGCTTTACCGCCCGGTAAGGGCGGGCGATGCGCTCGTACTTAGCGGGGCTTTTCCACTTCCCGAAATTGCGGTCCAGTGCGGCCACCACGGCCTCCTGATCGAGGTCTCCGCTGGCGGAGAAGGTCGCGTCAGAGGCACCGTAAAAATCCTGGTAGAATTTCTTCACGTCGTCAATGGTCAGGGCGTTCAGCGCCGCGATGTCTTCGTCAAAATCATTTACGTAGAAGGGGTGGTCCTCAGGGTAGTCATTCGTCCGTTTTTGCATTTCGGTGAAAACGATGGCCCGTGGGTCACTCCGGCTTTCTTCGATGCTGGCCAGCTGTTCTTTTTTCATTTTCTCGAACTCCGCGACGGGAAAGGTAGGGGCCTTCAGCACTTCTCCCACCAGGTCGATAACCTCCGCGAGGTTGTCCTTTTCCGTTTCAATCGAGACGGAGGCACCGGTGGCACTACCGCCGATGAACACCCGGGCTTTCAGGGCGTCGAGTTTGTCCTGAATTTGCTGGCGGTCATATTTCTCAGAGCCCATCATTAACATCCGTCCGGCAAGGTTGCCGGCATCCGCACGCCCTTTAAGTTGCTCCAGGTTACCGAAACGGAAACTCATCCGGGCGTTGACACTGTTCCCCCGGGTTTCCTTAGGGAGCAGGCTGTATTCGATCTTCGTTTTCCCCACCGTGCCGTTTACGGTACGGCTGTCGATATTGTCGTGGCTAGGGTCAAAAGCCTCCCCTTCCGCGATGGCCTCCCGGCCAACGTAACCTTCGGTCAGCAGACTCAGGTCCAGTACTTCCGGGATTTCTGCCCGGTCTGGCGACTCCGTCGGATAAAAGCGTCCCGTTGTCCGGTTACTGGATTTAAAGTATTTCTGCGCGACCGCCAGCACATCGGCGGGTGTCACTTTCTCGGTCCGATCGCGGTTGATGAAGCCCAGGCGCCAGTCGCCCTGCGCAATGTAGGCGCTCAGGGTCAGGCCGACCCGGTTGGCATCCCGCTGGCCCAGTTCAAAGTTTTTCAAAATACGGTCTTTGGCCCGTTTCACTTCTTCCTCGGTCGGCGCTTCCTCCAGCATCTTGGCCATTGTTTCCTGGAAAGCCTTTTCCACGGCCGCCAGATCATTCTCCTTCAGCACGTTCACGTTGAACATGGCAAAGCCCGGCTCCGCCAGGGCCGGCGCGAACCCCCAGACCAGGCTGGCGTCTCCTTCTTCAACCAGCGCCTTGTAGAGGCGCCCGCTCGGCTGGCTGGTCAGGATATTCATCAGCACGGAAATGGCGGGGTAATCGGCGTGCGGGCCGGCAGGGATGTGATAAGCAGCCTGGGTTACCTGCACATCTCCCGTACGACGAAGCTCAACGAAGCGCTCGCCGTCCTGGATCGGCTCCCGGGTATAGGTGGCATAGAGTTGACGCTCCGGCCGGGGAATTTTGCCGAATTTCTCGTTGACGAGCGCAAGCGTCTTTTCCGGATCAATCTTGCCCGCCACTACGAGCACGGCATTATCCGGTTGGTAGTATTTGCGATAGAAACCCTGCAGGCGCTCAATCGGTACGTTCTCCAGGTCTGCCTTAGAACCAATGGTGGACTTGCCGTAGTTATGCCAGAGGTAAGCGGTGCTGAGCACCCGCTCCATCAAAACGCCTCCCGGATCATTCTCACCGGATTCAAATTCATTGCGCACCACCGTCATCTCACTGTCGAGGTCTTTTTTAGCGATAAAGGAATTGACCATCCGGTCTGCTTCCATATCGAGGGCCCAGTCCAGGTTCTCGTCACTGGCCGCAAAGCTCTCGAAGTAGTTGGTCCGGTCGTACCAAGTGGTACCGTTCGGGCGGGCACCGTGTTCCGTCAGTTCAGCGGGAATATCCGGGTGATCAGGGGTGCCTTTGAACACCAGGTGCTCCAGCAGGTGCGCCATGCCTGTCTCCCCGTAGGCTTCGTGACGGGAACCTACTTTGTAGGTAACGTTGACGGTGATATTGGGAACGGATTGATCGGGGAACAGCAGGACTTTCAGGCCATTGTGCAGGCGATATTCCGTAATGCCCTCGACGGAGGTGATTTTTTCAGGCGCGGGCTGAGCTGACAGGGAGCCAAAGCCCAGGCAGGCCAGGGTGATAAGTAATAGTAATCTCATGAATAGTTTTGGTTACAGGGTGAAAAAGCAGGTCACAACTACAAGTTATTAAACGGGCAGACGTGACTTGCGGTATATCTACGAATGACGGTAACTTTTCGCTGAGGTTGCGATTACGGCAGTCAGATGCCACCATTGGTCCACCAGCCGACAAAGCGAAAAGCCACTGCGTCCCCCGGTGGCCCGCCCGTTTTCACCAGGACCGGACGCCTGCCCAATCACCTACCCCGCTGGTGCGCAAGCTGGTGCGGCGAGCTCCCGTGGTGGGTTAGTCCTGTGGTCAGGACTGCCACCATTTTTCTCCGGATCAATAAGCTGTCACCAGTGACAACATTAACGGTACCCGTTACGTACTATACCCCGAACTGCCCCCGCAAACCAACAACCGATGTTTTCTTTAGTAAACCGAAACTTACTGTGCCTTGCCCTGGCCTTATTCGGCCTTTTATCCTGTACCGACGATACCATTACCACCAGCCCCACGACGCCGGAAGCTCCCAGGCTGGAAGTCCGCTTAACGGACGCTCCGGGAGACTATGAAAAAGTGATCATTGATGTCGTAGACGTTCAGGTAAAATTTGATAGTACCTGGATTGACCTCGACACTGATTATGCCGGAAGCTACGACCTCATTGAACTGACGGCAGGGGCAGACACGCTGCTGGCCAGTTCTGAACTGCCTGCAGGTTCCTTAACGCAAGTCCGCCTGATCCTGGGCGAAGACAATTTCGTTCAGATAGATAGTGTCCTTATTCCGCTGCGGACGCCCAGTGCGCAGCAATCCGGGCTAAAAATAAATCTGGCAAACGCTACCCTTGCGCCCAACCAGGCCTACACCCTTTTGCTCGACTTTGATGCCGGCCGGAGCGTTATCCGGGCCGGCAACTCCGGCAACTATAACCTGAAGCCCGTAATCCGGGCCGAACTTTTTCCGGCAGACCTTCCCGGCGGCGGAATCACAGGGATCCTCAGCCCGGCTGAGGGACAATACGTTTTCGCTTACCAGACGCCTGGTGATACCCTCGGCACCTACGCCAACGAAACCGGTGCTTTCAGCTTTGTTAGTATCCCGGCAGGCAGCTATACGGTAGAGATAACCCCACCCACTGACAGCTCCGGCTACTCGCAGCAGGTACTGACTGACGTCATAGTCACCGACGGCAACCTTACGGACCTCGGTATCATCGATTTACAGTAAGACCATCGTATCTTTTTGTTGAGTAACCTCCCCGTCAGCCCCTGCGGCCGGCGGGGAGCTTGCGTTCTACCCTTTTCTGCACCAGCGTCCGCGCCCCTTTCCTTCTTCCACAAAATCCGTAGCTTGCCTGCCCTTCGGCGCCGGGCGGGCGGCACCGCCCCTATTGCCAACCACCAAATACGTTCCCCCCTTATGGCTGAATCCCTCGGCTTCCTTACCCTGCTACCTCCCGTTATCGCCATTCTGCTGGCCATTGCCACCCGGCAGGTGTTCATTTCCCTGATCGTGGGCATTTTTATGGGTTACGTGATCCTGGCCGGCGGCAATCCCTGGCTTGGCTTTCTGGATACGATGCAGGGGCTGGTGGACGTTTTTGCCGACGCCGGCAACACCCGCACCATCCTCTTCTGTGCCCTGGTTGGTGCGCTGATCGTCTTCATGCAGCGCTCCGGCGGCGTCACCGGGTTCATTCATTACGTTGAAGGAAAACTGAAGAAATACGAAGAGCGGCAAGACGGCTCCGGCCGGGTAGTCGTGCAGCTGCTCGCCTGGCTCACCGGGGCGCTGGTCTTTGTGGAAAGCTCCATCAGTGTCCTGACGGTAGGGACCCTCTACCGGCCGATTTTTGACAAAATGGGCATCAGCCGGGAGAAGCTGGCCTACATTGCCGACTCCAGTTCCGCCCCCAGTTCCATCCTCATTCCGTTTAATGGCTGGGGGGCTTTCATTATGACACTCCTGGCGGCCGAAGGGTTTGCGGATCCATTCGGCACCATGATCCGGGCCCTTGGGTATAATTTTTACGCCATTCTCGCACTGTTACTGGTACCCGTCGTCATTTTGCTGAAGCGGGATTTCGGACCCATGAAAAAAGCGGAAGAACGCGCCGGCACCGGTCAGGTACTGAGCGAAGGAGCTACACCGGTGGTGGATACGGAGCTGACCGACATTGCGCCCAAAGCCGGCGTCACGCCCAACCTCTGGAACATGGTCTTGCCCATCGTGGTTATGGTCCTCTGCATGCCCCTCATGCTGGCTTATACGGGTTGGGGCGCGGCGGTGGAAATGTTGGGCGCGGACGCCGGTGCGGGGGAGGTTTTTATGCTGGCCGTGGGTAAAGGCTCTGGTTCCACCTCCGTACTGATTGCCGTAACGCTTTCCATTATCGTCAGCCTTTTATTTTACAAGGCCCAGGGGATTTTCGGTATCCGGGAAAGTGTGGACCTCATCCTGAAGGGTATTGCCGGTCTGATTCCGCTGGCCTTGTTGATGCTGCTGGCCTTCGCCATCGGCGCTCTCTGCAAAAAACTGGAAACCGGCATATACGTGGCGGACGTAGCTAAAGGCCTGCTGTCTCCCGCCCTGGTGCCCTTCCTGGTTTTCCTGGTGACCTGCTTCATTGCCTTCAGCACGGGCTCCAGCTGGGGGACTTTTGCCATCATGATCCCCATTGCCGTGCCGATGGCGGAGCAGATGGACGCCAACGTGCTGATGGCCATTGCCGCCGTGCTCGGCGGCGGGGTCTTCGGAGATCACTGCTCCCCCATATCAGACACCACCATCCTCTCCAGCATGGCTTCGGCCACTGACCACGTCGACCACGTAAAAACCCAGCTACCGTACGCCGGCTTTGCGGGCGGGTTAGCAGCGCTGGGGTATTTGCTCTTCGGGCTTTTTTGAGGCTACCGATTGAATAAACGGAAAACCCGCCGCAGCACCTTCGGAACGATTCCATCACCCGTCAGCAAATCCGACGCGCCCTGCCGCGCGCCCTTTTGGATAATCCGGCTACCGACGGGGTAAGCGTAGATTTTATTCGTCAGGGCAGAATACTTGAGGCCCCGGAACTGCAAAAAATGCAGTTCCTGGATCATTTCGCCGGCGGCAGGGGCCGCCAGGCAGCCGCCCAGTACTTTGCCTCCGCCCAGCCAGCCGCGGGAGAGGTAAACGATCAGGTGCCCATTGCGGTAATCGGCAGCGATCGCCCGGTCATCATCCTTGAGCGGGAGATCGACCGTGGTAAAGTCGATTCCCTTATCCGCCAGTTGCCGGGGCGTCATCCCGAAGCTGGCGATCTCCGGGTCGGTGAAGGTGACCCAGGTGAATTTGTCGAGGTTATGTTTTTTCTTTAGCGGGCTCAGCAGGTTGTTCCAGAGCTGGGTGTTGTGCAGTTCCGCGCCGTGGCTGAACTGTTCGGCACCGAAGGCATCGCCGATGGCGAAGATGTATTTGTTCGTCGTCCGGTAATACGCATCCGTAACGATTTTGCCCTTTTCCACGCGTACGCCGGCTGCTTCCAGACCAAGGCCTGCGGTGCGCACGTCACGACCAATTGCGACGAGGAGGTGAGAGAACGTCAACTGCGCCGGTGGCGGTGAGGCATCCCCAGGGCGCACACCCCCTTCCTTTGCACCTGCGGCCGCGCCCCTTTTAAGGACGGCGGTGGTTCGGTCGGTAAAAGATTCAATCTCCGTATTAAAATGAATGTCAACGCCTTCCTCCCTTAATTTTTCTGCCAGAATTTTGCCCATGACCGGCGGGTCATTGGTCAGCAAGGCATCCCCCCTTACCAGCAGCGTCACCTGGCTACCCAGCCGAACGAAAGCCTGCGCCAGTTCGCAGCTGATCGGTCCGCCCCCTACGACCAACAGCTGCTCCGGAAGTTCTTCCAGTTCCCAGAAGACAGACTCATTGTCCCACTGCTTCACCTGATCTATCCCCGGCAGGTTCAGTTTGCGCGGGATGGAACCGGTGGCCAGTACCACCTTTCTGGCCGTCAGCCGGCGACCGTTGACGGTTACTTCACGGGGGCCGGTGAGTTCAGCGGTGCCAACGATGGTTTCCGTACCGTATTCCTCCTGGAAATGCTCCGGGGTTTCGTGCGCCCGGATGATGTTTTGCTGAGCGTGAATCCAGGCAATTACTTTTTTAAAATCAGCCTTTCCCCGGGTTTCCAGGCCGAAAGCCCCCGCCTGTTTGCCACCGGCAAACAAACTGGCCACGTGCAAAAGGGCTTTACTGGGAATGCAGCCATAATTAAGGCAATCTCCGCCGAAGGCCTTCGCCGTTTTATCGATCAGGGCGACGTTAAGTCCGATTGCCGAGCCGAAGCCGGCGCAGCCCAGGCCACCGGCGCCGGCGCCGATAACAATGAGGTCGTGGGTATAATTCATGCAAGGATAAGTCCGTCAGGAGGCAATTTGTTCCTTTAAAACCGCCAGATGGCCTGCAATCCTGCTTCGGTGCGGCGGGGGCCTCCGGTTGCTTCCAGGCCGTTATCGAAAACGGTGCCGTCGGTATAAAAGGTCTGGTTGATCAGCGCTTCCAGCGTCAGCCCCCTGATGCCTTTGTACCGGACGAGGAAAAAGGCCCGGGTACCCTGGTGGTAATACGGGATAACGCGGGCATTGTAGAGCAGGCCGTTTTCGTACTGGTAGAAGCGAACATTAAAACCATCCGTGTTGAAAAACGCCATCCGGGTACTGAAACTGAAGGGGCCACGGGGGCGGAAGTGCAGGTCTTGATAAACCATGAAGCCATCTTCCCGGCCATTGAGCGGGTCTTCGGTAAAGCCGGCATCGATCCGGCTCCGCCATTCAAATGCGCTGTTGATATTGTAAGCGAAATGCAGTCGGGCCTGGAAGCGGGTACGGGGCACTACGGGGTCCAGATTAGTAAAGAGCGACTCGTCCCCATCCGTACCGTAGCCTTTGGTTTCCGAGCGTACTTCCAGGTAGGTTTCCAGTTTACGTTTTTGCCAGTAGGTCAGGCGCAGGCGGTATTCGTGTCCTTCGCTGGGTCCGTCGATATTGAACCGCAGGTAAGGAAAGCGAAACAGGTCGTAGTAGGCGTTGACCCGCCAATGCTCGCCGGGGCGCACTTCCAGCCCCAGGTACAGGCCTTCCTCGTTTCTGGCACCGGTGGTTTCCGCGAAGGGGCGGGCGTTGAGGGCCTGGTAATCCACGTCAAAATTCCGGTAGACCAGGGAAAGGTCGACGTAACGGTCCAGGCCCAGCATCAGTCCGTGAATCTGCGCAAAACCACCCGTGGCTTCAGCTCCTTCGGTCAGGTTACGGGAGGCGGCCATTTCGCCGAAGAAAGTAAAATTCCGCAGCCGGTACCGGTAGTCGATGCTGGTGTTGAGCAGGTCAGTCCCCTGAAAAAAATAGCGATTGTAGGGTTGGTCCCGCAGGTCGAGCGGCCGGCTCAGGTTGGTCCCCAGGGCATTGATGCCCAGGTAAAGCCGCTGGCTGGGGCGAAGGCGGAGGCTGCCACCGTAGTTGACTTGCGTAATGGCATTACGGTCTTCTACTTCGCTGGGTGTCCGGTTTAGTCCGGAGAGGTCCAGACTGGTGATGCCCAGATTTTCCAGGTCGAGGTCGATGGAATCGGTGATGGACACGACATTGGCGGTGCGGCCTCTGCGGCTGGCAAAAAGGGTGAGTTCCGTCTTTTCGCCCAGGGCCAGGGTTGTCCCTACCCCCCGCATAAAGCTCAGTTCGTTAACGCTGGTGTAGGGTCGTAATACTTGTCCGCCCCGCGCTACGTTGGTTGCCTGGCTGCTTTTCCCGAAGCCAAAGCCGGTATAGAGAATTAACCCCTGACCGAAACTGACGGAAAAATCCCCGAGGGCGAGGGCTTTAACCGTTCTGTTCACATTAGCCAGGAAGAAGTGAGCACTGTAATAGTCGAACCCACGCTGATTGTTGTTAGCCGTAAAGAAGGCTTCTCCGGGGTCTTTTTCCGCCGTAAACCCAAAGCTCATTTTATTACCGTAGCGCTGCCGGAAGCGGGTGTACAGCCGGTCGGGGCTCCCCAGGTAATAATTGGTGGCGCCGGTTTCCGGACCGATTTGGTAGCCGCGGGTGGTTTCCAGCCGGCGTTGCCAGCGGACGTACAACTCCCGGTTTCCTTCCGTCACCATGCGGCCAAGTGGGATTTTTGCATCGTCCAGGTCATTGCCCACCCGGACGAAGGGCGTGAGGCGGCGGATGGACTCAAGGTCCATACTCGGTATTACCTGGAGCTCGTAGGGGCTGACAAAGCCGCCCATGCGTTCCCGGTAATCCAGTACCTGGCCGATCTGGATGGGGCTGAGAAGCAACAACTCCGTCAACTCCTCGTAGGTAGCCTTATTGAGGTTAAGCGGGCGGCGGCGATAATCCTCCAGCAATTCAAAAGCCCCGTTGAAGGAAAATTCATCGGTTTCATCTTCACTGTTCGCCAGGACATCTTCAATGAGTTGTTCCTGGACGTTCGTCGGATCTT
>JAUIIF010000120.1 GCA_030431945.1 Bacteroidia bacterium
CAGCCCATCCTTGCGGGCGGTTTCCTGCAGGAGCAATGCCTGCAGGGGGTACAGGTTGGCTACCCGCCGGCTTTCGACCAATTGCAGGCCGGTAAACGTCACGGCTTTCTGGTAACATTCCGCCGCCAGCTCGATCCGCCGCAGGCCACTGGCCAGGGCCTGTCCCGTGCCCAGGGAAGCGGCAACGGCATCAGCGTGGTATTCCATTTCCCGACTGAGGCCCAGGTAGCTGAGGTTGACGAGTTCGTACATTTTGGCCAGGATCCATTTGGCTCCCTGCGTAGCCATGATTGCCACCCAGGCAAAGGGATAAATGTAGACGCTTAAGCCGGCGATACTGTCCGCTAACCGGTTGAACTGCTCATCATCATTGATCAGGTTGAAGATGACGTAGTTGACGGTGTAGACGTAGCTGCCGACCGCCATGGATCGCTGCGAGAAGTGCCCAAACTCGTGGGCAATGACGGCCCGCAGCTCCTCCACCGTAAGGCTGTGCAGTAAGCCAAGGCCGATGCGCAGGTTTTTGCGCACGGGGAAAAACATACTCCAGAAGCTGGAATTGTACGTGACACTGGCGTTTACTTCGGGGGAGAGGAACACCTTCATGGGGGGCTGCACTTCCAGCTGGCGGACGACGTCATCGATGAGGGCAAAGAGCGCGGGCTCATCGGCACGGGTAACCTCCTGGTCAGCGGTGTTATCCGTCTCACTGCGGTGAAAAAGGAACTTCAGCATGAAGAAAACCAGCAGACCCGCAGCCGCCAGCATCCCCAGGCCGGCAATGGTCGTCACGATGTTGGGCCAGGCGTAAAAAAGTCCCCAGGCACCCATCCAGGCCAGGTACAGAATACCCAGGGCGGTAGCCAGGAGTAAAAGATAGACGAAGACAAAAAGGAAAATGGCAAGAATGGCGCGGGAAGCCTGCCGTCGGAAGGCAGGCGATACCTCAACAATAGGGGCACTGGTGTTCATCGGGGCAGGGGGGAGTGGGTTCAGGTAAAGGTAGTCAGAGGACGTAAGATGAGGGAGCATAAATATATGAATCCCGGGCTTATCGCCAGCTCCCGCATCGGCCGAAACACGACGAACGAGCGGGGGTGCCCGCCAGGCCGCTGTGCGACTTGCCGCAGGGGCAACTTTCCCAGCATGACGCAGGCTCACGCTGACTTAGGTACGTTCTTGCGGACCGGCACGAAGGGGGCGACGGCGCGCAGGATGCAGTGTTGGATTTGCAGGGCCGGGCGGAACACGGCTGCCGGACTCCGCCGGCCCCCTTGCCCGGTTTTTGCACCTGCGTCCGCGCCCGCTACCTGCCCGGCCGCAGATATCCGCCCACGGGCTGGAAAATCTGCCCGCTTGCAAGAACTTTAGCTGCATTGATGCCTTTATTTTCAATGGATCCTACTACCAAAATCAACATTCCGGAATCGGACCGGGAGCGTATCGTTATCGTTGGCGGCGGCTTCGGCGGTCTGCAGCTGGCCCGCAAACTGAGCCGTAAGGACAAGTACCAGGTAGTCCTGATCGATAAGAACAATTACCATCAGTTCCAACCGCTTTTCTACCAGGTGGCGATGGCCGGTCTGGAGCCGAGCAGCATCGTTTTCCCTTTCCGGAAGTTGTTCCAGGGGAAGAAAAACATGTACATCCGGGTAACGGAAGTGACGAGTGTAGACCCCCAAAGCAAGACGTTGCAGACCCCGCTCGGTTTCTGTAACTATGACCACCTCATTGTCGCTACTGGTGCCGATACCAATTTTTTTGGCAACGAGAACATCGCCAGAAACGCGCTGCCGATGAAGTCCGTCTCCGAAGCACTGTACCTGCGGAACAACATCCTGGATGACTACGAAGACGCCCTGACGACTCCGGACTACGATCCGCGCCAGGAGTTGGTGGACATCGTGATCGTAGGCGGCGGGCCCACCGGGGTAGAACTGGCCGGCTCCCTGGCAGAAATGAAAAAACACGTACTGCCGAAGGATTATCCGGAGCTGAACATTGAGGAGGAAGTGGACATCTACCTCATCCAGTCCGGAGGGGAATTACTGAAAGGGTTCAGTGCAGACAGCAGCGCCAAAGCCCTGAAGTACCTGACGAACATGGGCGTAAAAGTATTGCTGAACAGCCGGGTTACTGATTTTGACGGAAATACCGTTTCCCTCAAAGACGGCCGGCAGATTCCTTCCCAAAAAGTAATCTGGGCGGCGGGCATTCAGGGCATGCCGCTTGCCGGCCTGCCGGCATCCGCCACTACCTACGGTAATCGCCTGGCGGTAGATCGTTTTCACCGCGTTAAGGATACGGAAGACATCTATGCCGTCGGGGACGTGGCCTACATGGAGGAACCCGCCTGGGAAAAAGGACACCCGCAGGTAGCTCAGGTGGCCATCCAGATGGGCGAAAACCTGGCCAGAAACTTTGCTTACCGCCTGGACAAAAAAGAACCGGTACCCTTTACTTACCACGACAAGGGGAGCATGGCTACGGTGGGCCGGGCGCGTGCGGTGGTGGACATTCCTAAGCCGGAATTTAATTTCGGCGGCTTTTTTGCCTGGTTACTGTGGCTCTTCGTGCACCTTTTTGCCATCCTCGGTACCCGCAACAAGCTCATTGTTTTTATCAACTGGGTCATTAATTACATCAACTACAACCAGAGCTTACGGCTGATCATTAAGCCGAAAGTGAAGTAGGCGATGTGCAGATGGAGAAGAGAGGCCGCAGGGGTGGGCTGGCCATCCTCTCCCCGTCAGCGCCATCCATCCGCCCGTTGATAACCTCTGCCCAGCCCCTTGCTACTCCAGCCACGCGATTGCCCGGCGCCGTTCCGTGGTGCCGAATGCGGCCAGCTCCAGTCCGGGCGTTAGCAAGTCGCTGAGTTTGACGGTGGCTTTGAGCCAGCTTTGGTCGCCGATGATGGCCATGCGCTCCACGTTCTTGTACTGCTTGACACTGGTCTTGAGGTCTTCCATCAACGCCTGACCGGAAAAACCGGCGGAGGTGACGATTTCCAGCATGATCCGGGCCTGACCGTATTTGGTGGCTTGTTCTTCGATCAGTGTGTTGATCCGGTCATAATCTGCCGTATTCATTTTGCCGACGATGGCCAGGCCCAGCAGCTGTTCGTTCCCCAGGTCAATCTCTTTCAGGGATTCTGATACTTCGGGGGCCGGGTCCAGTTTCAGCCAGGCGTGGGCGAGTTCACCTTCACTGAGGGCGAAGGTTTTAATTTCCATGCGGGGGGTAAGCCAGTCGAGGCTGCCCGTCAGGGAAGCCAGCCAGCCATGATCGGTCAGGATGGCATATTTCTCGATCTTGTCCCACAGGTCTTTCTTGGTCTGCAGGGTTTTCCAGAAAGTCTGGAAGCTCTGAAAACCACCGATGTTTTTTATGTTGCCGAGTAAGCGAAGCTTGCCGTGCGTAATCACTTTTGCTTCTACGGCAATGAGCAGCTTGCGGATACCTTCCTCATCTACTTCACCATCGAGCGTGAAACCGAGCAAATTGGGTTGAGAGAGTGGGAAAACGGAGATCATGGATATAGTCTTGTGGTCTGATAGATGACTGGCCGGTAAATTCGGCAGACGCTTCAGGGTAATAACGCAACATAGTCACCCTGGTTATCCCGAAACGGAGGAATTCGACAAATCTTCTCTTTTATCGGACGGAAAATACGGCCGCCGAGCGAAGGCTTGAGGTGGGGAACCCGTCTCGCGGCGGAAGAGTCAGCTCCTGGCGTTAGCTTACATGGCCCCCATCCCCACGACGCAGGCCGACGAGCGGGCTTGCGATTACCCTACCGCAATAAATCACCTCCAATTAAGCGTACCTTCGCCCAAACATACTCTCCACCCCACTGATCATAAGCCTTTCTTTATGCTTCCACTGACCAATGACCTGGTATTTTTTGACCTTGAGGCAACCGGTTTGAATATTGTGCAAGACCGTATCTGTCAGATCGGGCTCGTTAAGCTTTTTGCTGACGGCAGCCCCGCTGAAGAGATGGAGATGAAAATTAACCCCCAGGTACCGATCAGCGAGGAGGCCACCGCGATTCACGGAATGACCAACGAAGACCTGAAGAATGCGCCTACTTTTGCCGAAATCGCCAGGGATTTGTACGATTACATCGGAGATGCTGACCTGGCCGGGTACAACTCTAACCGGTACGATGTCCCGCTGTTGCAGGAAGAATTCTACCGGGCGGGGGTCTATCTGGATACTTCCCGACGCCGCCTGATCGATGCACAGCAGATCTTCTACCGCATGGAACCCCGGACGCTGAGCGCAGCCCTCCGCTTTTACGCGGGAAAAACCATGGAAAATGCACACGATGCACTGGCTGACGTACGGGCGACGGTGGATATTTTCAAAGGACAACTGGAGATGTACGCCGACGCAGAATACGTTGATGATGACGGCAAGGTCCACCACCCCTTTACGGATATGGATGCCGTAGCCGCCTTTTGCCAGGATGACCGTTTTCTGGATGCCACCCGCCGCCTGAAAAAAGGCCCCGACGGAACGCCCCAGTTTAATTTTGGTAAGTATTCCGGTCAGGATGTGGCCGCCGTTTTCGCTAAAGACCCCAGCTACCTGAAGTGGATTCTTTCCAAGGATTTCAGTACCGAAGTGAAGGCATTGGTGAAGGTGATTAATGAACAGCGGCGGAGCGGGTAATGAGTAATGCCGGCGGATGCCTTGCTGCGCCTGCCCAAGTCTCTTCCCCTGCACCTGCGTCCGCGCCCCGCTATTGGCTTTTATCCGCATTTTTCCGGCTTTCCCCGGTGGGTTACCGCCCCTTGCGCTACGCCGTCATCACCCCTTCCTTCAGGGCGTAATCGCTTACGGTAACCCGTTGGATGCCGGCCAGCCGGAAGACGAATCGTAAGAGGTACATGGCCACGACGATCATATCCGCCCGCTGCTCGGGAATGCCCTGCATGGCCAGCCTTTCCGCGAAGGTGGCCGAAGTGATTTTTTGGAACAGGGCGGGAAATTCCTGCAGCGTCAGCGCGTGGCTGGTCGGGTGAGGGCGGGCCATCGGGTCACGCAGTGCCTCCGCCAGTACATCGAAAGTACCGGCAGCACCGACGAGGTGGTGCGTGGGCCACTGCTGCAAGGCTGCCGCCAACGGCGTGAGCTGCTGCTGCAGGTGGTGCTCAAGGGCGGTTACCTCGGCGGTAGTGATCGGGTCGGAGTGGTGAAAACCGGTAAAAAGCACGGACACGCCAATGGGAAAGGATTGGCGCCAGTGAACGCCCTGCTGGTCAGCAATGATGAATTCGGTCGAGCCACCCCCGATGTCCATAATCAGGATGCGGTCTTCCAGGGGCGGTAAGGCCAGCAAGACGCCCTGGGTAATGAGCCGGGCCTCTTCGTCGCCCGAGATCAGCTGGATGGCAATCCCGGCTTCCTCTTGTGCCCGCTGCAGAAATTCGTGGCCGTTGCTGGCGGTGCGCAGGGCGGCAGTACCAATCGCCTGCACGGTGTCCGCCGCGTGGGCATCGATTTGCTTACGGTAGTGCCGCAGGGCGGCCAGCCCCCGCGCAAACGGTGCTTCACCGATGGTGGCAATGCCTGCGGAAGCCAATTTTACGAACTGGCGCTCCCGGTACACTTCGGTAAGCTGCCCGTCGGCACCAACGTCGGCAATGAGCAGGTGGAAAGTATTGGTACCGAGGTCGATGACGGCTTTTCGCATGGTGGGTGATGTCAGGGGGTGGCTCCCCGGGGGTACAGTACCTGGCTGCCCGAGTTCTCCGGACAAGCTACTGTTCGCCACCCTGGACCTGTACGGATTTAAAAATGTTGTTATAAAAATTAATGCCTCCTTCGGTCATCACGTTGGAGTAGGCCGGCTTGCCCTCCTCGTACCAAACGTAAGCGATACAGTTGGGCTGAAAGTAGATGTCGGCCTCTTCGATGTTTTTGCCGTTGACCTGAAACCAGATGTGCCCCACCGGGCTGCAGCCGGCGGCAATGGTGGCGGGGTCTTCCCCGACGGTGGCGATGGTCTGCTGAATCTGGGCCAGCTCACTCTGATTGATGGAAATGGGCAGGTTGTAGAAGGTGGCATCGAGGTAGGTGGCGTTTTCCCAGAGGTAAACGAGCCGGTCGAGGTTAATGGAAGGGTAAGTGGCGGCGTCAGTTACGGCAGCACTGGTGGTCGGGTCCGTTTCTTTGGGCGACGGCGCGCAGGTGCAAAGCAGGACTAAGAGGAGCAGGGATAGTAAGGTGCGGAGCATCAGTTGGTTTCAATTGGTTGCGGAATCACTTCGCCCTCGCCCAGGGTGAAGACGGCCCGGACGCTAACGCTCCGGCCTTTAAAAGAGGTATTTATGGTATTGTCGGGGTCAATATCCGTTATGTGTTTAGACCAGCGAAGGTTCATGCCGAAGCGGGGAGTGACAAAAAAAGTAACGCCGGCTTTAAACGCGAGCAGGTTGTCATTCAGTGGTGTGGCGGCGGTAATGTCATCTCCGCCCGAGCTGATGACGGTGTAGCTAAAGAGCCGCTGGTAGCTTAACCCCGCCTCTGCCGTGAGCCGCCAGTCCTTAAAGTAGACCATCAGCGGTACTTCGAGCGTGTTCAGGTCAAAACGGTCAAAAGCACTGATCTCAAAACCGTTGGCCTTCCGGCGTGCTCCTTGCTGGCTGAACAGTATCTCGGGGCCCACCCGCCAGCGATCTCCGAGCAGGGCCACTACCCGGATACCGGCATTGAGCCCCAGCTGGTGAAAACCAAAAAGGTCATCCCCGTCGATCTGGCTGAAGTTCCCCCCGGCCAGCAGGGAGGCCCGGAAGGTCTGCGCGGGAAGCGCACTGCCCGCCACAAGCAAGATAAAGCAAAAGAGGTATTTTCGCATGGCACAAAGGTACAATGGTGACGGAGATCGGCTTGTCTGGCTGCTGACAGCCAGATAAACACAACTACCTTACCGCAGGTAAAGGATTGCTGCCATCAGGATGGCCAGAGCTACAATCACTATCCACCACGGAAACTGATTGTTGCGGTATTTATCGGCCATCTGCTCCAGTGCTTCATTCCATTCCAGGCGGACACCGATGGCTTCGCGGCAGTAGAAGAGGTATTTTTTGTCGAAATTGTTGGTATTGCCGTGGCGTTTGAGGATCAGGAAGTCATTGTCCATAAACGCCAATTCGTACAGGAACGCATCCCGGTGAATGCTTTGGCCCAGGATCATGCGCCTGGCGTTGATCACTTTAAAGGTGAGGGCATCCATTTTGCCGTCGTTCGCAATGCGCACCTCGCCACTATTCGGTACGAAAGTATGGAGGCTGTATACTTTGCGCCCCGGCTCGTCGGTCATTTTGATCCAGTCGCGGGTGTACATCGGTGCCTCCTCATCCAGGAGAGAGGGCTCCCCAAACCTGCCGACCACCGGTAGCAAGCTGTCGATCATTACCTCCATCGATTCGTACTCGGGGAGGTTGAGGTTAAAAGGTTCCGCGATTTTATCTAATAGACGATCTTCCATTGGATGCTAGGTGCGGTAAAGATAAAAACTTCTGATCTGTCCGGGTTGTCAACGTTTCGTTGGGGTGTGTAACGAAATGTACAGCCAGTCCTGAAATTAGACCTTTGCTAAGGGACGGAGGTGCGACTTCCGTAGCGAGCGGGGGGGGCTGGTATTAGTTGTACAAATTGTTAAACACACGTTTCGTTGCCGTAGACAGTACCTGAAGCGTTACTTCCCTTTTCCGTCCCACTCACTACGCTTGCCGAAATACTTTTCATCCACCACCAGTAGCCCGAAGCTCTCACAACCTTCTTTTTCCGTCACGGCGTGGTGGTGCCCGTGGGCGCGCAGAATGGCACGGCTGTATTTATTATCCAGCTGCTTAAACCAGCTGAAGCGACGGTGAATATAAACGTCGTGAATCAGGAAATAAATCAGACCGTAGATACTGATGCCGATGCCGACAAACGTCAGCCAGAACCAACCGGCCGCATTAAGACCGATGATGTAAGCGAGCGCACTGGGAATGGCAAAAACAAGAAAGAAGAGGTCGTTTTTTTCAAAAAAACCGTCTTCGTGGTGGTGCGGGCGGTGGTGGTCTTCGTGCCAGTTCCACAACCAGCCGTGCATCAGGTACTTGTGCGCCGCCCAGGCGACGAATTCCATGCCGGCCACGGTGGCCAGCGTTATCCCGAGGTAGAGTAATGCCGTCATATAAACGGCAAAACAGCGCTGCGGGACGATGGTTTACTGACGGAGGGCAGTTCTGCCGGTTTATGGCCTTTTTTTACCGGAGGGAGGTGGCCCGGGCGAAGGCCTTCGCCTGGCCGCAGGATACCGCTTGGGCCGAATACCTGAACGGAGAGAAGAATAAAATTCGGCCTGGTGGTGTGCAATTGCCGGAACAGGTGCATCCATTCCCCGTCCGCCCAGGAATAAACACGTTAACCTACCCTTATTGATAAGCTTTGGCCCGGGCCTCAGCGGCAGAAGACACATCCGTCAAAAAAAAAACACCTGGAGTGCCCGAGCCCGGTATAACACCCACGAATATGAAAATTTCCATCCCCGAACCCTGCCATCAGGACTGGACCAACATGACACCGGTGGCCGAAAAAAGCCGTCACTGCGCTGCCTGCGACCGTGTACTGATCGATTTTTCCAGCATGAGCGACCTCGAGCTGGGAAATTACCTGCGGCGCCACCCCGGTAAGTTGTGTGGCCGGTTCAGCAGCCGGCAGCTGGACCGCCACCTGGCCTTGGGCGGTCCCCGGCGTATTGGTGGGCTGCGCGCAGCGGCAGCCGCTGCCGGCCTGCTGTTAACGCTGCCGGCCAGTGCCCAGCAAATGCAACCGGTACCAACGGAGCAACTGGCTCCCCCCGCCGGGAACAAGGCCGTACCGGCGGCAGGGGAGACAAAGGAGCAAGGACTTTCCTGGGTGACCATCACCGGCCTGATCACCGATGAAAACGGAGAGCCACTGATCGGAGCGTCGATCCTGGTGAAAGGAACTACCACCGGAACCGTAGCGGACCTGGAAGGTAACTACGAACTGAAGGTCTCCACGCAGGCGGACGTAACCCTCCTGATTAATTATCTTGGTTTTGCCCCCATTGAACGGATTATTAAAGTCGCTGACCTGCAAGACGGACGCGTGGAAAATGGGAAAATGAAAATGGATACCGCCAGGATGGAGGTGGTGTTAGTCGCCGGTTATGTAGTGTACCGGCCCAGTCTTCCCCGGCGTATCTTCATTAATCCCGTTCAGCGCTTCGTTATCCGTCCGGTACGTCGCCTGGTGCACAGTATCGGCGACTGGCACGACGGGCGCTTCGCCAGGCGCGCAGCGCGTAAACTGCGCCGGGAGGAAAGACTTGCCGGTCAGGAAGACAACGCCCCGGTACCAGCGGCGGTCGCCACGGAAAAAGCCGCAGAGGGGAGCGCAGTCCCTGAGACCATTGCTCCGCAGAACCTTGCCTTCAGGGCTTTCCCCAATCCCTTTACCGATTACCTGGAGGTATCGTTCAGGATGGTGGATAAGGGGCCTTATCAACTGGAATTATACAGTGCCGCCGGCCAATTGCTTGGCGTTTGGGAAGGGGTAGCAGCAGCGGGGCTGCAGGCAGTACGCCTGGATCAGCAACTGGCACAGTTGCCGGACGGCCTGTATTTTCTGGAAATCAGGACCGCAGATACCACCTCAGTTTTAGCGTTGCAGCACTGAGAACACCAGAACCTGCTGCTTTCCCAACCTTCATTAAAAGTTCAAAACACTAACAGACTAAAAGACTAAACCCCTACCTTCGCCCTCTATGACGGAAAAAGTCCTTATCCTCG
>JAUIIF010000121.1 GCA_030431945.1 Bacteroidia bacterium
GCCTGGGGTAATTATGGTGCACCTTCCATGGCCTCCAACCATACGCAGTGGCTGTTGACCGAAATTTTCTCAGACCACGACTGGGTAAAGGCCTACGTGGCAAAGAATCAGGCCCTGATTACCGAGAGTTTTGCCCTGGTCGTTCAGACCCTGCGTAAGTACCAGGTTGACTACGCCCGCGCAGCGGGCAGTCTGTTTATCTGGTTCAACCTGGAACACCTGCTCCAGGAACCCACCGAAGCGGCCGAGCTGCAGCTATGGCAGCGTATTTACGACGAAACGGGGATTTTACTGACTTCCCCGGTAGGGCAGGGCAGCCTCCGCAGGGGCTGGTACCGGATGGTGTATTCTTGTGTTCCCTACGCAGATTTAACCGTTGCCATGGCCCGGTTGGAAACGTTTTTGCAGGGCGAAGCTTAGCCAAAGCCTTACTTCAGCCAGATCACTTTGACGCAGGTGTAACTAAGCGGGGTAAACCACGAAGTTCAGGACAAAATTTGGCGCAGGCAGGCCGAAGTGTTAAGTTTAGCCACGCCTTCAGCGCAACCATTTTCGCAGGACATAAGAACTTTAAACATGCAACCTATCCTACCCTGTATTGATAATTACGTTACCTGTTTTAACGAAAGGAACGATGTGCGTCGCCTAGAACTGCTACGGACCGTATTTACGCCCACCGGTAGTTACCTCGACAACCATACGCCGGCAGCTTTCTTAGGTCCGGCAGAGATCAGCCGCCTGATGGCTACGTTTCAGTCCCGTTTACCACACCGCCTGGAAAGGGTGGGCGAGGTACACGCCCACCACCACGTGTTTAAGTGGGCCTGGCGTCTGGTACACGACGGCCGGGAATTGGTTTCGGGCATTTTTACGGGGCAAGTAAACGAGGAAGGCCTAATTGTAGCCATGGTCGGTTTTCTGGACAACTGAGCCAGCAGTAGGAAAATTTAACCGCTAACTAAAAGGCTGCCGTACCTTGCCGGAGTGAACGCCATCGAGGAACTATACCGTACTTATGCCGCCTTTGAGCTCCTGGTCGACTCGCGTCGCCTGACGGACGCTTCACGGACGCTGTTCTTTGCCCTGCCTGGCCAGCGGGTGGACGGGCATCAGTTCATTCCCGGGTTGCTGGCAGCAGGGGTGCGGCATTTTGTCGTGGCCGAAGGATGGGAGCCACCAGCGGACCTGCAAACGGCAGCGGGCCCGCACGACGGCCTTCCGGTATTTCACCGGGCTCCTGATCCGCTCGCCACGTTACAAGCCCTGGCGGCTTACCACCGGCAGCAGTTTACGCTTCCGGTACTGGCCATCACCGGCTCCAACGGCAAGACCATTGTTAAAGATTGGCTGGTACAATTGCTGGCGGACCACTTTCGGGTGTGTGCCAGCCCGCGGTCGTACAATTCTCAGATCGGGGTTCCGCTTTCGGTCTGGCAATTGCGTCCGGAACACCAGCTGGCCATCTTTGAGGCCGGCGTAAGTCAGCAGGGGGAAATGGCCCGCCTGGCGGATATTATCCGACCAACCTGTGGGGTGTTTACCATGTTGGGCAGTGCCCACGATGCCGGTTTTCCGGACCGGGAGACCAAGCACAAGGAAAAACTCAGCCTGTTCAAAGGGGCTGACTGGGTGGCCGTAGCGGCGGATGACAACGACACCATTCGCCGCTTGCGCATGGAGGGCATTGATCCCCTGACTTACGTTGGCATTGACGGCCGGTTGCTGGAAATAGAGGAGGTAGCCTTACCACTGGATTTTCCTGACCTGCCCGGTATTTACCTGGAAAATGCCTACGCGGCCGTAGCGGCCGCCTACGGGGCAGGGGCTACCCCGGCACAGATTCGCCGGCAGCTACCGGCCCTGCGGCCACTCTCCAACCGCCTGGAACAAAGGGAAGGAAACGACGGCGGCATCGTGATCAATGACAGTTACAGCAATGACCTGACGGCGCTGGCCGCAGCCCTCGATTTTGCGGAGGCACAGAATCCTTTTCCGGGCCTGACCCTGATCCTGGGCACCCTCCAGCCCGGCTCCGATAACTTGCCCCGCACCCGCGATCGCGCCCGCAATGCCCCTTTGCAACAGCTGCTCGGTAACCGGGTGACCCGCCTGATTACCGTAGGTGCTGCCAACGCTGCACTGCCCGCAGAACATCATTTCCCTACTGCGGAAGCCCTGCTGGCTGCCTTAGGAAAAGAGTTGGTGTTTGGCGCAGAAACCATCCTGGTCAAGGGGGCCAGCAACGAACACCTGGGGCAAGTGGCTGCCGCCCTGAGCCGCCAACAGCACCAAACGGTGCTGCGCCTGGACCTGACGGCCCTGCGGCACAATTTTCACGCTTACCAGCGCAGGGTCGCTGCGGGGATGATCGTAATGGTGAAAGCCTCTGCCTACGGCAGCGGCGCTTTGCCCGTTGCCCGGGCGCTGGCCCAGGCGGGGGCCGATTACCTGGCCGTGGCCTACCCCGATGAAGGAAAAACATTACGGGAAGGCGGGGTTACCCTTCCCATCCTCGTGCTGAACGCGGAACCCGCCAGCTTTGCCCGCTGCGCCAGCCATAACCTGGAACCAGTAGTCCATACAACGACGGCCCTGCAGCGGGCCCGGGCCCAGGGCCTGCGCGTTCACCTGGAGCTGGATACCGGTATGGCCCGGCTTGGTTTTTGTCCTGCCGACTGGCCCCCACTCCTGCGTGAACTGCAAACGATGGATTACAGCGGCGTTATCGCCTCGGTGTTTACGCACCTGGCCGCGGCGGAAGATCCGGCGCAGGACGATTTCACCCGCCAGCAACTGGCGGATTTTGCGGAGGCCTACCGGCAGCTGGCGGAGGTGCTTAAAACTGCGCCACCCCGCCACGTACTGAACTCCAACGGCATCTCCCGCTTCCCGGAACATGCCTACGAGTTCGTTCGCCTGGGGATCGGCCTGTACGGAATCGGCGATACGACCCGGGCCGGCGAGGTACAGCCGGCCCTGCGGCTGGCAGCCTTTGTCACCCGCGTGTACGAACGCAGCAGCGGAGAGAGCATCGGGTACGGGCGCCGGGGGCAGTTGCACCGCCACAGCAGGGTCGCCGTTTTGCCGCTTGGCTACGCGGATGGTTTGCCACGATTGGCGGGGGAAGGCCGGTTCTCGGTAAAAATTAACGGCCACCTGGCCCCAACCGTCGGTGCCGTCTGTATGGATATGACCATGATCGACGTTACCGACCTTCCGGAAAAAGTTACCGCAGGGACCGAGGTGATCATCTTCGGCCCCGAACACCCCATTGAGGCGTTGGCCGCGGCGGCGAAGACCATTCCTTATGAGATTCTGACCGGCATCGGAAACCGCGTTCATCGCATTTATTCGGAGGAATAAGACCCCGGAAAAGAGCAGTTCGTCGATATATTACGGGCAGATTGCCGGTAGTTTACTTATTTTACGAGAGTACTCAATTTAGCAGTCCGTGCCAACGGAAGAGCCCTCCCGGGCTTATCCGGAGCAGTTGGCGGATCTCCAGCAAGAAGACCTGTGCCAGCGGCCAACCCTAAAGAAGAGTTGTTTACCCGTATCACCAAAATACCCCGATTATGTCTGATTTTTTCCTGCGCTCCAAACACTGGATGCTCTTCATCCCCATCGCTTTACCCACCCTGGTCAGTTACATCTTTCAGGGGATGTACATGGACCAGATCCAGCAGTTTTCCAACGAAATGCAGACGTCAGGCGGGGAGGTAGACTTTTCTTTTCCGGACCTTACCCAGTACTCCATCTACCTCTACGGCTATATTCTCCTGATGCTGGTGGGCGGGCTTACCCAGATCGGGTGGTTGTGGACCATCGGTAATGACCTCAATGACCGGGTGCCGGCCGGGTTCAACCTCAAATTGTCAACGTTCAAGAAAACCATTGCCGTATCCACCATCTTCCTGGTCGGCATTTGTATTGCGCTCTACCTGGGCTTTAGTTACCTGGCGGAAAATCTGCCCGGCTGGACGGAGAACGGCCCGCCCAACGATGAAAATGGCAGAACGTTTTTCATCGGTTTCCTGAAAATATTTGGCATTGCCTTCATTGGCGGCATCATTGCCTTTGGCTGCCAGGTGTACAACGTGGTTTTTGTTGGTAAAACCCTGCGTTCAATTGAATTGAATAAGCCCGCCCAGGGCGGTGACATTGCCGGCTACGCCCTTCTTTCCTACTTCCTCATCATCGGTATCTGGCTCCTGCAGCCCAAGGTGAATCGCTATCTGGAAACAGGGCAGATGGAAAAGCCCCGGGAAGGCGTCTGGTAAACTGCGGTAAACGGTCAGTTTCAGGTGGCGCGGGCGCAGGTGCAAAGTAAGTTTTGACGGCAGGCAATGAAAAGGCTTTCTGAAAACGTTTACTTTGCGGACCCCGCAACAACCACGACCATGATCCACCTCGGAATTATTGAAGACGAACCCATCATGCTGGCCAGCGTTGAAGAATGCTTTGAAGCCAGTCGTGACGTAATCGTTGAATTAGCCGCCACCAGCGTAGAAGATTTCCTGAGCGGTATGTCCGCCAGCCAGCCCCTGAATACGCTGCTGCTGGACATTATGCTGCCCGGTATGAACGGTATTGTCGGTATTCCCCGGCTGCTGGATCGCTGGCCCGAGTTGGACATCATCATGCTGACCAATTCGGATGACTCTGACAACATCTTCCGGGCCCTGCAGGCCGGTGCCTTCGGTTACATCAGCAAGAAAAGAATGAACCCCAACATCATTCGCGATGCCGTTTATACCGTACACCGCGGCGGCAGCTACATGAGCCCCAGTATTGCCCGCCAGGTCGTGGCCTTTCACAACCAGCAACGGCGCATCCGCACTTCCGCGGACGCTGCGAGCCAGCTAACGACCCGCCAGCTGGACATCGTCCAGGGCCTGGTCGATAACCTCAGCTACCGCGAAATTGGTGAAAGACTGGACATCAGCATCGAAACTGTCCGCGACCACATCAAGAATATTTACCGGAAACTCCGGGTAAATTCTAAAATGGAAGTGGTCCAGAAAAAAATCAAGGGCGAGATCTAGCACCCGTAATGGATACCTAAGTCAAAGTGGTTTAGGTATAAGGTAAGTAAGGCTTAGGCGCCGGGAATGTAGCGGCCGGCTGGCGGAAAAATGGTGAACGCTACCATCAGCCGTCTGCAATGACCAAGCCCTTTCGCCCGGCCGCCAGGTCAGCAGGCTGACGCGGCGGCCGGACGATCAGGAAGTCTGCTACGCGTTTTTGTGTCGCTTGATGGCCTCCGTCAGCCGGGGCAGCACCTCAAAGAGATCACCCACTACGCCATAGTCGGCTGCCTTGAAGAAAGGTGCTTCGGGGTCTTTATTGACCACCACAATGGTTTTAGAACTGTTGACCCCAGCCAGGTGCTGGATGGCACCACTGATACCTGCGGCAATGTAGAGATTCGGCCGTATGGCCACTCCGGTCTGTCCTACGTGTTCGTGGTGAGGGCGCCAGCCTACGTCCGCCACCGGGCGGCTGCAGGCGGTGGTGGCTCCCAGTTCATCAGCCAGGTCAGTAATTACTGACCAGTTTTCCGGCCCTTTGAGGCCGCGGCCACCCGAAACGACGAGTTCCGCTTCCGGCAGCGGGGTGATACCTTCCACCCGCTTGGTTTCGATGATTTTCACCTGGGGTGCGGGCAGGGCCACGGACAGCTGCTCAACGCTAACGGCTGCACCCGTTTCCTCTACGGGAATGGAGTTGCCGGCCAGGCTGAGGATTTTGTACTCCGTAAGCACCTCAACGTCAGCAAAAGCCTTACCGGAAAAAACAGGTTTGCGTACCCTAAATTTTCCTCCGGTGACGGTGGGCAGTTGGTTGACGCCAGGGACAGAACCTGCGCCCAGTCTTGCCGCCAGGCGCCCCGTGAGGTTTTTGCCCGTACTGTTGTGGGAAAGTACAATTACTTTAGCACCCAGCTCCTGGCACCAAATCGACCGAGGTCACCGGCATCGGTAACGTCGCCAATGGTCAGGGCAACACATTCAGTACCCAGCGTAGTGGCCGTTTTAGCCCCGTAGGTGACGACCTCGTGGGCCGCTTTTTTAAATTTTCCGTTGGTTGCTTCCGCAAATACGAGAACCATGGTTTTATCTTTTTACTCCGCTGACCTGGGCGAGCAACGCCGCAGTCGTCGGTTTTTTACGAATTAATGGAAGGAAGAAGTGCAGCAGCGGGCAAGGTGCCTCCTCCGGTCTGCTGTGGGCTGCAGGTTAAATTACCTTTGCTTCTTCGTGGAGCAGGCGGACCAATTCATCCATGTTCTCCGGGTCGATCAGCTGCACGGCACTTTTAGCCGGCGGTAGTTCGTAACTGGAGATATTGGTAGTCGCTTCTGCCGCCACGGGCGCCACTACCGTCAGGGGTTTGCGTTTCGCCATCATGATGCCACGCATATTGGGAATACGCTGTTCAGCCATTCCTTTTGCCGCCCCGAGGGCGAAAGGGGTACTTACTTCCAGGATTTCAACACCGCCTTCGATATCGCGGGTCACCGTGGCCACCGTTCCGTTCATCTCCAGGTGGCTCGCTTCGCCGACGTAGGCGATCCCGAGTAATTCGGCCACCATCGCGCCAACTTCCGAGCCATTGTAGTCAATGGTTTCCTTACCAAAGAAAATCAGATCGTAATCAGCAGCCTGGGCCGCAATTTGTTTGGCAATGAAGAGGCTGCCGCCTCCTTCGCTGTCCACCCGGATGGCATCATCGGCCCCGATGGCCAGTCCTTTTCGGATCACGGCGTCGTTTTCTGCGGGGCCTACATTCAGCAGGGTAACACTACCGCCACCGGCTTCCTTCAGCTCCAGTGCCCGCACCAGGGCATACCATTCATCGTAAGGGTTAAGGATATAATTAACACCACTCTTGTCCAGCGCCGCCTTATCCGGCGTCAACTGAATCTTGGTGGTAGTCTCTGGCGTCTTACTGACGCAAACAAGCATTTTCATAGGCCTGGGTTAGATCGTTTTAAGCAAATTTTTGCGGGCGGAATACGACAACAAATAGGGCGCGGCCGCAGGTGCAAGGAAGGGTAGTGAGGCAGTAAAGTACACTCCAGCAGCCTTGCCTCCGGTAAACCGGCGCACAAATATAAGGTTGATCTATCGGCTCAAAAAGGCATTTAGCGAATTTTCGCTAAATGAAATCAGGCGGCATTTTCCTGACTCATTCGTACTTCAATGGTCTTTAATCGGAGTGCCTGGTTTTCCGCCACGGCATTAAGTACCTTAAGTTCTTCATTAAGTTCCTCCTTCCTAACCGGATCTTCCCCGAAGTATCTTCGCTTGCGGTTAATATCAAGTATCCGTTGAACTGTCTCGTTCAGCGCCATTTTGGTCTTCAGATAATGATACTTAATGTTTCTCCTGGTACTCATAAGCTCTTGGGTTCTTTTGGTAAAAAAAAGTAGGCCGGTCGGTAAAAAATGCCTCAAAAGAGGCCGGAGCCGGATAACAACAATGCTAGGAACGGACGACGAAAACTAAGGAATTATTGTGGAATGATCAAGGTTTATCCCAAACAATTTCAGCAGGATGTGTTGCCGATCCGTTTCTGCCCAAAGAACCTTCTGACGGGGCTTAAAGTTGGCTGGCAATGTTCGTTATGATAGAAATCTGACGGTTGACGACACTCACTTACCGCAGGATTCCCGGAAA
This sequence comes from Bacteroidia bacterium, assembly GCA_030431945.1. Taxonomy (GTDB): domain Bacteria; phylum Bacteroidota; class Bacteroidia; order Chitinophagales; family Saprospiraceae; genus Neolewinella. The sequence continues at coordinate 7,683 of JAUIIF010000121.1, forward strand.
GGATTTCGGGCTGTCCAGGCTGGTGCGCTGTATACCGCCGGGGTAAAGAGGGGAATCAGGCGATTGAGCCACTTGTGGCGGGCCTTGATCTGTACGGCGTAGTCAACCGGTTCTGCCCCCAGGGAGCTTTTGATTTCCAGCGCCGTCCGCCCGTAATCAAGGGTTTTGAACCCTCCCGCAATGGCGTCCTCCAGGAGGTCGAAAAGCATGTTATGGTACAGGTGGTGCTGCTGGTTACAGGTTTCTTCCAGGCCGAGGAAATGCGCGTGATAGGTTTTGTCGTTCGGGATCGCGGTGGTAAAACCGACGAGCTTCCCGGAGGCGTCAAAGTATCCGTGAAACCGTACGGTTGCCTGGCTGCTTTCCGGAAAAGTTTCTTCATCCCCGCCATTGGTCGTCAGCAGAACCTTCAGGTTGGTGGTGGACCGGTGAAGACTGGCCAGCCAGGGGAAGTATGCTTCGGAAAGGCTGGCGGCGTTAAAATCAGCCCCGCTGCTTACCTGCTGATAGAGTTGGTAGCAACGGTCCTGGTAATGAATGACTTCTTCCTGGGTCAACAGCCGGCGGGTGATGCCCGTCAGCTTAGTGCGGGCCCGGCGGGCCCGTACCCGGTATTTACTGGTGAGGTCCGCGAGATAGTCCGCGGCCGTCCGCCAGTGCTCCTCGATTTTGAGGTGCATGGAAGGGTCTGCCGGAAGTTGATGAAAACCTCGTTGCTCAAGGGCCGTAGTCGTGTCGGATGGGGTATGGTAAAGATCCTTGAGGAGGACTGCGGTGTAGCCTGCCTCCCGGCACATAAGCGTTTCCGCTACGGCGGTGAGCAGATTAGCCGTTTCGCCGGGCGACAGGGCTTCGAGCCCGTCCTGGCAATACGGCCCGGAAGTGAGAAACTGGCCCAGGCACAGGATTTTAAAGGAAAGGGGGCGCAACAGGAAGCGACGCAGATCAAAAGAGGAGGTTTCTCCTTTTACCCCTTCGCTAACCTGGTCTGCTGCCCTGAAATAGAATGTCTGGGCAGGTAATAAAATTCGCTGCTTGGTCACCTGGTTCTCCAGTACGAGGGCCGTAGTTTCTATTCCCTGAGGTTGCTCCACGAGGAAGGACATAGTAGCCTGGCTAACCCAGAAGTTGTCCTTGCGCGCGGCCTGCGGCCAGCTGGAGGCAATAGCTTCCGGGGTTGCACAAGAAAGTAGCCGCCACTGGTTAAATCCTTTGACCAGCAGGCCCCGTTCAGGGAGGCCCTGGCGTAATGGGCAAAACAAGGGAAGAAAAGCTGTAAGCATAATTGATAACTAGACGACTGGCGACTGTTTTAGTAACGTCTAAGCCTTAAAATGGATGGCGACCCGGAGCTAAACCAGCGATATTGTCCGGTGCAGGTTCTCCGCCCGCCAGGTTTTTATGTGCAGGAGGTTGGTCTACTTCGTCGTCATTATCCGAGGGGTGTCCTATCTTGCGGGCCTTACCCTAAGATACTACGTACTGATGATGCACCGAATTCTTGTCCCGATTGATTTTAGCAACGGCAGTGCTGCAGCCCTGCGCTACGCCCAGGATTTTGCCGTTACCGTCGGGGCAGCGACCGTGAAGGCCATTCACGTGTTCTCCCCACAAACTGCTGCCGGTGATGCCGTTATCTTACCTTCTATGGGAGAACTGATGGACCAGCGGGACCAGGCAATGACGGACTTCCTGCAAAATGTTCCCGTCCCAAAATCTATAAGCCGGACTTCCGAACTGTTGCTGGGCTTTGCGGCAGATAAAATCGTGGAGCACGCAGAAAAATTTGATCTGGTCATCATGGGAGCAACCGGAGAAACAGACCTGCTGGAAGAAGTTTTCGGCAGCGTCTCCTCCGCCGTAGCACAAAAAGCGGAATGCCCGGTCTTACTGGTTCCCGGCCTGGCCAGGTTTAAGGATTACCAGCACATCCTCTACGCAAGTAACAGCCTTTCGCTCAGCCGCAGGGCCGTATTGCAATTCATGGATTTCAACGAACTCTTCCGTGCCCGCGTACATTTTGTGCACGTTAACGATGAGGAAGGCCAGCACGAAGGCCGGCGCGAAAGTCTCTTTGCCCCGTTGTTCAATAATCCGGACCCGGAGTTCGCCTTTGAAATCAAAGAGGTAACGGCTG
>JAUIIF010000122.1 GCA_030431945.1 Bacteroidia bacterium
GCTGGTGCAACAGAGCGTAGACATCACGGGCGGAATGCCCGGTCGCAAAAACATAGGCGGCGGCCGTCAGCCGGTAACTTTCACCTTCCTCGTTTTCAATGACCAGTGCTTCCAGGTCTGCAGCAGAGCGTTCCAGCTCTACCATCTTGTGTCCGAAGCGGATTTCTCCACCGTGTTGCAGGATGGTTTCCCGCATGTTGGCAACTACCTTCGGCAATTTGTTGGAACCGATGTGCGGGTGGGCATCAATCAGGATATCGGACTGTGCACCGTGTTCCGCCAGCAGGTTAAGGGCCTTTTGGTAGTTTCCCCTTTTCAGGCTGCGGGTATAGAGTTTTCCATCGGAATAGGTACCGGCTCCGCCTTCCCCGAAGCAGTAATTGGAGTCGGGGTCCACTTCCCCGAATTGCTGGATGGCACGCAGAGAGCGCCGCCGGGCCTGCACGTCCTTACCCCGCTCGATGATGATGGGCTTCAGCCCCAGTTCGATCAGCTCCAGGGCTGCGAACATGCCGGCAGGTCCGCAGCCGATAATCGCAACGGTCGGTGCTTCGGAAACATCGGTGGGGTACTGACTGAGGATGGGCGCTTCCGGGGAGAACACCTCGCCCGGAGGAAGGACCTGTACCCGCAGGCGAAACACGGGCTGACGGCCCCGGGCATCAATACTGCGTCGGTCTACCTGAATAGCACCAATTGCGGCGGCGGGCAGGGAGCTCTGACGCAGGACGGCCTGGCGCAGGGCTGCGGCATCGTAAAGATCTGCAGGAGGAAGTTTTACTTCAACGGTTGTGGACATAAGGCCACAAAGATATACCGGTTAGGCGGTATTACCGGCTTACCCGGCGGTAGGCCCGGTCTCCCGCAGCTTCAAACTCCTCGGGCATGTAGACGACGATGACTACCGTTTCGGAGGTGGAGAATTCAGTACCCTGTACTACCCGGCGGATTTTATCGACGCTCTCCAGGTTGAGCTGGTCTCCGTTGACTTTTTCGGCTAAATCCCAGCGCTTTTTATCCAGGAAGAACTTCAGAATGTGGGGCTCCCCGTTGTTCAGCTTGACGCTGGTTTCGATGAGGATGTCGTCTCCCGGCCAGCTCTTGATTTCAAGCTGGTCATTTTTATAGACGTCAAAACTGATCTGGTTTATTTCGTCCAGGTCAATGGTTTTGTGGTAGATGTCGGCCGGATCCTGTGCAAAGGAGAGTGCGGCACTGGCCAGGAAGGCCACGGTTAAGAGAAAACGCATGTTCAGAGACAATTTCAGGGAAGCTTGGAGCAGGCCAAAAACTGGTTGAGGGGAAAACAACGAATTAAGGCAAGCTCTTTAATCGGCGTAAAATCAAGAAGTAAACGCCCGAAGCTAAAGTCTTGTTGTCCTGCAGTGATTACTTAGGCATTAATCGGCACCTGCGTCCGCGCAAAATTATCCCGACTGCCTTCAGGGCGCGCACGCTGGTGCAAGGCGGGTTGGACTGGTACCGGCAGCTACTGTTCTTCCGCTTTGGCGGCGGCATCCTCCACCGGCGCGGCTAATTCGGCCCCCAGGCAAACCAGGTGGTAGGTAGCCCCCGTTTCGATTTCCAGCGTCGCGGGATTTTTGGGGATCGGCGTCAGGGACGCATCGGGTAATTTAACGAAGATGGGGGCCACGCTTTTATCCGTGGCCGTACGCATCAGCAGCGCTTCCAAACCTGCGGCGGTGGAGAAGGGGACTTCGTGCACGGTGGCCGAAGACCGGTCGGCATCACTGAGGTTGATGAAGTCTTCGGTAAAACTGAAGATCCGGTCATCCTGAACGCTCTCCGGGTCTTTGAGTTCGTCAACCGTAATGAGGCGGTAGGTACCGATCTCTCCGAAGATGCCTTCGTACCGGTGGATGGCATAAGCATTTACTTCATCGCTGCTGGTGAGTGCCACCAGGTAGCCTACGTCCAGCAGTTCATACTGCTCGGCCAGTTCGGTATTGTAAATATTTGCGACGATGCCTTCCAGGCCCGCACTGCGGGCCTTGGCGATGTGGCCGGGGTTACTGTCCACCAGGTGGACCATTCGGCCCTGTTCCTTAAGGTAAACGCCGATAGTGATGGCAAAATCGTTGGCCCCCAGGATCAAGACGCCACCGGAAACATCCTGTACCACCCCGAGGAGTTTCGCGACCATGCGAGCGGTCGTGGCGTTGAGCAGTACGGTACCCAGTACGATCATGAAGACCAGTGGGGTAATGTACTCCGCTCCCGGCACGCCTTCATCCGCCAGGGTAAGGCCGAAAAGCGAAGCAATACCTGCGGCAACGATGCCGCGGGGGCCGACCCAGCTGATGAATAATTTTTCAGACAGCGTCAGGTTGCCGCGGTAGGTACTCACGAATACACTGATGGGGCGGAGAATGAGCGCGACGAAGACAAAGAGGGTAATCGGTCGCCAGTCCTGCACCAGCAGTTCCAGCTCCGACATTTCCATATTGGCGGCCAGCAGGATAAAAAGGATAGAAATGAGGAGGACGCTGAGGCTTTCTTTAAAGGAAAGAATTTCCTCAATCCGGGGTACATCCTTATTCGCCAGCACCAGGCCCATCACCACTACGGCCAGAAGACCGGATTCGTGCGCCAGGACGTCGCTGCTGACAAAAACCAGCAAGACGTACGCCAGCACGAAGACGTTCAGCAGGTACTTCGGCACCAGCTCCCGCTTAATAATGTGGTAAAGCCCAATGCCGGAAACGTAGCCCAGGGTTCCGCCCATGACGACGACCTGGGCGAACTGAATCAGGGCGTGGGACGTAAAGCCCATGCTATGATCAGTAGAGCTGATGAATTCGAAGACGAGGACGGCCACCAGGGCGCCGATGGGGTCAATTAATATGCCTTCCCACTTCAGTACCGTGGCTACGTTGCGGTTCAGGGGGATATTCTGCAGGATCGGCGCAATTACGGTTGGTCCGGTAACGATGATCAGTCCCGCAAACAGGAAGCTGATGCTCCAGCCTAAATCCATAATAAAGTGGGCCGCCAGGCCCGCACCAATGAAGGTGGTAATACTACCAATCGAGATCAGCCGTAAAATAGACCGCTGGGTCTCCTTCACTTCTTTTATTTTCAGGGTAAGACCCCCTTCAAAAAGGACGATGCCAATTGCCAGGCTCACAAAGTAAAATAAGGAGCGGCCGGGGAAAAGGCCCGTCGTTCCATCAAAAATGGGGTTAATCAACTTAGTGCCACTTGGGGTGTACAAGGTCGCGAGCGGACCTACCAGGAGCCCGGCTACGATCAGGGGCAAAATGGCAGGAACACGGCTGCGCCAGGCCAGCCACTGGGCAAAAATTCCCAGCACAATAATTCCGGCTAATTCTTCCATTATCTGAATTGGGACTTCGCAGCACGGCGAAGCAGGTGGTGCATAAGTGAGTGACGGGTAAGCAGGTGTTTAGCCGGACGGGGGATTAGCCGCCAAATAAGCCGCCGAGCCCACCGGGCAACATATTGTTCATCATGTTTCCGGCCTGGGAGCCTTCGTATTCCGCGGCTTGCTCCAGCGCACGGTTAGTGGCCACTACAATCAGGTCTTCCAGGGCTTCCCCGTCTTCCAGATCAATTTCCGCAGTATCGATTTTGACGTTGGTCACTTCCCGGGCTCCAGAGCACGTCACGGATACGGGACCGGCCGTACCGGTAAAAGACTGCTCGGCCAGTTGCTTTTTCATTTGCTCCTGCATTTCCTGCATCTGATTCATCATGTCTCCGAACATAGCGTAGTGAATTGGTTTGAACTTTGAAAATGGTTGGAAGGGGTGTTTAGTTCGCCATCCGGAACAATTAGCTGGAATTCAATTTCAACAATCCGCCAATCTTCTATCTTTACCCCCATGTCTAAACTTGTCTTCTGGTTATTCCATTTTCTGAGCCGTTGGATGCTGCGCCTTTATTACCCCGGAATGGAGGTGGAAGGGCGTACGTACGCCAACCATCCCGGCCCGACCCTGCTTTGTGGCAACCACCCCAACACTTTGATCGACCCGTTGATTGCCGGGATTCACCTCGACCATCAGACTTTTTTCCTGGCAAATGCGGGCATGTGGATGAACCCGGTCATGGCTTTCCTGATCGATCCTTTCTGCATTCCGGTAGCCCGGCCGCAAGACAAGGAAAAAGGCGCCACGAAAGGAGTAGATACGGATGAGATCTTTAACCGGACGTTTGCCGGTCTGGAAGCGGGCAGCGTAGTCTACATCGCCCCGGAAGGGGCGAGTGAACTGGAGCGCAAACTCCGCCGCCTCAAAGGCGGCGCGGCCAGCATGGCCCTGGAAGCCGAAAAACGCAACGACTGGAAGCTCGGACTCTCCGTTCAGCCCGTCGGCGTCAACTACGAAAGCCCGACCACTTGCTTCAGCCGCGCGTTCATTCGCTACGGGGAGCCCATTGACATCACCCCCTTTCGCGAGCAGTACGAGAAAAGCCCGATGCGGGCCATCCGGTCCGTTACCAACCTGCTGACGGAACGCATGCAGGGCCTGCTTATTCAAACCAAGAACAAGGCAGAAGAACACCTCCTGCGCCCCATCGAACGGGCCATCCAGAACGAAAAGCCCCTCCGCGTAAGCGAACACCACTACCGCACCCAGCGGATCCTGACGGCCCTGCGGGCCCTGCCGGAGGAGGAACGCGAAAGCCTGCGGGCTACCGCCACCTCCTACGACCAGTTGCTCCGGGAAACCGGCCAACTGGACATTGAATTCAGCAACCACCCCGACCGGAAGCTCACCCCCGGCACCCTGCTGGCCCTGCCCTTCTACCTCTACGGCCTGCTCAACCACGGCCCGTGGCTGCTGGCCATCAACGGCATCTGGAAAGCCCTCGGCATCGACCGGGGCTACAAAGCCACCGTGCAGACGCTCGGCAGCTGGATCATTCTCCCCCTCCTCTACCTGCTGCAAACCCTCCTGTTCAACTGGGCATGGCCCGGTGGCTGGGGCTGGCTGTACTTACTGAGTTTACCGGTTTCCGGCTTGTTCGCACTGAAGTACTGGCTGACTTACCGGGCTTACTGGAAAGGGCGGTTTAGTGGCCGCTCTGATCAGGACAAGGAACTGATCCGGCTGCGGGGAGAAATGTTAGCCGTTGCAGGAACATTTGGCCACGAAAAGTAAGTCGAGGCGAAGGAACGGCCAAACCACCATTCGGGGAGAGAACCGCATCTTTCCGGCATGTTCGCCAACCCTGTCTTTCGCTACTTCTACCTGCCCTGGGGGCTAGGGCTTTTTGTCATGGCCTGGGTCCTCCTTGACGCACGGCCCGATTACTGCGGAACCGAAGATTTCCAACCCGACAAGCAGCATAGTCCCGTAGTTGCTGTGGAAGCCCCGCCGGAAAACGTGGTTTTTACCAATCCTTATTTTCCGGGGTGTGACGGCCTGACGGGAAAAGAAAAGAGAACCTGCAGCCAGCACAACTTAATGGACTACCTGCACCGCCACGCCGGCTACGCGGCGGGGAATCCAGTTCATAAATCAGCAGGTCTGGTCGTGGCTGACTTCGTCGTCACCCCAACCGGAAGTATTCAGGACATTCAACTCCTGAGAGCGCCCGACCGGGAGCGTGGCCAGGACGTTGTCCGCCTACTCCAGGAAATGGAGGGCAACGGCATTCGCTGGGAGCCGGCCACCCGGAACGGAAAACCGATCAGCCAGCGGATGGTCGTCAGGGTACGCTATAATATGGTATGGGCGGGGAGCAAATGATTCCCACCGGCCGGCAGCATGAGGTCCGCCACCTTCGCTATCTTCGCACCCATGACCACAACGCAGCCCCTCACCGCCACCGACATCCTTACCCAACTCGTCTCCTACCCCATTTTCGGCGGAGACGGCAACCTGGCCATTACCGCCTGGATCAAGTCTTACCTCGAGGAGCACGGCGTGGCCTATCAGGTGGTACCGGATGAAAGCGGGACCAAGGAAGCGATCCACTGCCGGATCGGACCGGCAGCAGACGGCGGCATCATCCTCAGTGGTCACCTTGACGTGGTGCCCGTCGTCGGGCAGCCCTGGAATACGGACCCTTTCGAACTCACCCTGCAGGGCGACAAACTCTACGCCCGCGGCAGCTGCGACATGAAGGGATTTGTAGCCTGTTGCCTGGCGTCCATCCCGGTTTTCCAGGCCGCCAAACTGACCAGGCCAGTATACTTCGCCTTCAGTTTTGACGAAGAAATCGGCTGTATGGCCGGCGACCTCGTCGCCGGTGCCATCCGGGACTTCTACGCCGAAAAGCCCGCCGGTGCCATCATCGGCGAGCCCAGTATGCTGCAGCCAATGGTAGGACAGAAAGGCATCATGGTCTACACCACCACCGTCCACGGTAGCCAGGGGCACAGCAGCCGCATTAAGCAGGAAGTAGACGCCATCCACGAAGCCGCCCGGCTCATCATCTGGCTGGAAGACAAAATGGATGCCTTGATTGCGGCGGGGCGGACGGACGACCGCTTCCACCCAAACCATACCAGCATCCACGTCGGAACCGTACAAGGCGGCTCCGCCTTTAACATCATCGCCAATAAATGCAGTTTCGACTGGGACTTCCGGAACATCCCCATGGATGACGCTGCAGAAATTTTCGCTGAGTTCGAGGCTTACTGCCAGGAACGCGTAACCCTCCGCCGGACAGTTTATCCTGACTTTGCTATTGAACACGTTCCCATGCATCCTGCGGTCCCGCCCCTCGACACGCCAGAAAATGCCCCGATTGTCGATTTGGTCAAGAAAATTTCCGGCGTACAGCAGACCAGCACCGTATCCTACGCTGCCGAAGCCGGACAGTTTTCCAACGCCGGATTCCCCGCCGTCATCTGCGGGCCCGGGGATATTGCCCAGGCGCACCGGGCGAATGAATTCGTCGCCGTGGAGCAGCTGGAGGGCTGCCTGACGATGCTGGCCAACCTGGCCAAAACCCTCAGCTAAGCCAGGCTATACCCCTAATTTCTCCGCCATGTCTACGCTCTACGACCGAACGGCTTACGCCTACCAGTGGATCAATAAATACCTCACCGACGTTCCCACCGAGCGCTGGGAGGAAACGCCTCCGCAGCTCGCCTCCAACGTCACCTGGCAACTCGGGCACCTGACGCTGAGCGCCTATTATCACTCCATCATGGTGGTGACCGGCCACCAGCCTGACTTGCTCGCCCGGTTCCCGCTGGGCGACTACAGCAAGCTGTTTCACCGCACCAAGGCAGCGGACGCCCTCGGTATTATTGGCCCCACGGTAATTCTTCAGCACTGGCAACTGGTCACCGAACAATCTTTGCGCACCATCCGGGAACTGCCCCCCGAGGAATTGCCCCGGCCGCTCGTGCCCCACCCTTACCCGCACCCCGTAGCGACAACCAAAGAGGAAGCGCTGGAATGGAACGTGCTGCACAACCACTATCACTGGGGGCAGCTGGGAATGATCCGAAGGGCACTGTTGGCCGAATCGTTTGATTATTGGTCCGGCAACCTCAAAAAATAATCCAGCCACACTTTTGCGACCGGACAAAAGATACGGTTGCTGTATCCTGATCCTCCCCTGACTTCTGCAATGATTTTTCCTATCTTCCCCGGGTTAAATTCGAATCATGAAGCCATTTTCTTGCCTGCTGCTGCTCCTTTTGTTATTTCAGTGCAGCGAACCGAAACCCGACCCCGTACTTACCCTTGAGCCAGGTGACCACATCGTGCTGGTCGGCAATAACCTTTGCGCAAGGATGCTGGAATATGGTCATTTTGAAACGGAGGTCCAGTTGCGCTTTCCGGAGCATGAGTTGTTCATCAGGAATATGTGCGATGCCGGAAACACGCCGGCCTTTCAGCCCCACTCGGCCCGGATGGATCCCTGGGCCTTCCCCGGTGCGGAAACGTACTACGCCAACAGCAGTTTGGCGCGCGACTCTGACTCCCAGGGCTTCTACCCCACCCCCGATGAGTGGCTGACGACCCTGGAGGCAGACGTCATTTTAGCCTTCTTCGGTTACAACGAATCCTTCAACGGCCCGGCCGGCGTCGACAACTTCAAGAAAGAACTCAAAGCCTGGCTGGATTATACGGGCTTTGCCGACTATAATGGCGAAGACGCTCCCCGGATTGCGTTAATCTCCCCGACCGCCTTTCAGGATAAATCCGCGCTCCTGGACCTGCCCGACGGCAAGGAGGAAAACGCAAACCTGGCGCTTTATGCAGCCGCCATGCAGGAAGTCGCCGCCGGGGCGGGCGTACCCTTTATTGACCTTTACGCCCCCAGCGCCCGGTGGTTTGCGGAGGAGGCGGACCTGACCAGTGACGGCTTCCAGCTGACGGATCAGGCGTACCATAAGCTGGCGCCCTGGCTGGCGGACCGCTTGTTCGGCGGCGAAGCCAAAGAAGCGGCGCGCACGCAGGTGCAAAGTCTGGTACAAGACAAGAACTGGCTCTGGCACAACGACTACAAGATCCCGAACGGCGTCCACGTATACGGCCGGCGCCATAACCCCTTCGGCCCGGACAACTACCCCATGGAAATCCAGAAAATACGGGAGATGACCATGATCCGGGATACCGCCATCTGGCGGGCACTCCGGGGGGAAGAAATGGACCTGGCCGCGGCGGACGCGAAGACCTTTACCCTGCCCCCCGTAACCACCAATTACTCCCTGACGAAAGAAGACGGTACGGTGGAATACCTCTACGGCGAAGACCTGCTGAACACGTTCACGGTAGCCGACGGTTTCCAGCTGGAGTTGTTCGCTTCCGAAGCCGAGTTCCCCGAACTGGCGAACCCCTGCCAGATGAGCTTCGACAATAAAGGCCGCCTCTGGGTGGCCTGCATGCCCACTTACCCCCACTACAAGCCGGGCGATGCCCGCCCCAACGACAAGCTCCTCATCCTGGAAGATACGGACAACGACGGCAAGGCCGATAAGTCCACCGTCTTCGCCGATGACCTCCACGTACCCGTTGGTTTTGAATTTGCCCCCGAAGGCGTCTACGTCTCCCAGGGGACTCACCTCAAGCTGTTGAAAGATACGGATGGCGACGACAAATACGACGAAGCAGAAATCATTCTCTCCGGCTTCGACGATCACGACACCCACCACACAACCAGTGCCTTCACCACCGACCCCTCCGGGGCCATCTACATGGGCGAAGGAATCTTTTTGCATACCAACGTAGAAACGGCCTACGGCCCCGTCCGGGCCACCAACGGTGGGTTTTACCGCTTCAGCCCCCAGCGCCGCCACCTGGAGCGGACCGCGCAAATCGCCATCCCCAATCCCTGGGGCATTGCTCACGATGCCTTCGGCCAGCCGTTCTTCGCCCATACTTCCGGGCCGGACGTCAACTGGATGCTGCCCAGCACTATCCGGAATCGTTACGCCGCGCAGGCACCGCTAACCCAACCGCTGATTGAGGAAGACCACCGGGTACGGCCTACCTCCGGACTCGAGTTTGTCTCCAGCCGCCACTTCCCCGACGAAATGCAGGGAGATATGCTGATCAACAACACCATCGGTTTCCTGGGCATGAAACAGCACCAGATGATTGAAAAAGAAGATGGGGACTATACAACGAAGTGGCGTCAGGACCTGGTCCGGGGCACCGACCCCAACTTCCGCCCGGTAGACATGGAGTTCGCGCCCGACGGCAGTCTCTACTTCATCGACTGGCACAACGTACTGGTCGGCCACATGCAACACAATGCCCGGGACCCGCTGCGGGATCACGTCCACGGCAAGGTCTATCGCATCACCTGCCCCAGCCGGCCCCTGGTTACGCCGGCAACAATCGCCGGAGCACCTG
>JAUIIF010000826.1 GCA_030431945.1 Bacteroidia bacterium
CATCCCGGAAACCGAGAATCACGAGATCCGCTTCGCCGGATTTACGGGCGATGACACGCTTGGAGTCGGACTCGTCCCTCCGGCATAAAACATCGATGTTGTTGCGGCTGATGGGGAGCTGACCGGTTTCGATCAGGTCGTACAGGGCCTGTTCTTCCTCGGCTAGTTTGGACTCTTCGAATACGGCGAAGAGCTTGATCTCGGCGCCGCGCCAGTCCGGATGCCCGGTCATCACGTAAGCCAACAGGATCATGAGGTTGGCGCTTTCATAGTGGGCCCTGGTAATCCAGACGTGAATGGATTTCTTGAGCCCGAAACCACGTTCGGACAGCCCGAGGATACCGATGTTGAAATCAACTGATTTAATCAGTTTGAAATTGTCGATAATGTCCGTAAGTCCGGCCTGATTTATTTTAGAATACTCCAGCAGCAGCAGGTTGTTGTCCGTGCCGGCAATACCGGGAAACTGCACGATTTGGGCAATGGCGGAAGTGTAGGAAGGGGAAACGATGGTATCGACGTAGATCCGGCTTTCCGTAGCTTCAGCCATACGGATGATGCGTTCTTTAATTTCGGCCGCCTCTTCACTTTTTTCGTGACTCAGGTAGCCGTTCACGTAGTGGAGGTAGGTACCGAAGCCATACTTCTGACTGAGCCAGCGGAGCAGGTCGAAGGCTCCCAACCGGTTAAAGGTGGCGTCGCTGGCTGCGATAACACTGGGGCGCCAACTTTTCTTTTCTTCTTTGTCGGCTTTTTGCAGGAAGATTTGCAGACGGCGGCTGAACTGAAAAATTACCCCCTGAAAAATTAAGGCCATGCTGCGCTTATCGGGGTTCGAGTAGGCAATGTAGAGGTAAAGGATTCCGATGAGGGCTACGGCGAGGGCGGCGTAGGTGGAGTTCATAAAGAACATCAGCCCAAAACAGGCAAGGGCCCCGAAGAGGGAGACATACCACTTGGAGCGAAAGGTAGGCCGGTAACTGGGGTCTGCCGCGAAGTGGTTCAGGAAACTGATCAGACAGAGAGAGCCGTAGGTGACCATGAAAAACATGGAAATGATTTCCGCGACACTGTCCAGAGCCCCCAGGAGGATGAAAAAGGCGGCCAGCAGCACGGTGATGAGGCTGGCGTTGTAGGGCTCGGCGTTAGGGCCTTTACCCCGGGCAATCCACTGATTGATGGCGGGTGCCGGGAAAATTTTATCGGCGGCAATGGCCTGCAACGTCCGCGGAGCAACAAGAATAGAACCGAGGGCGGAGCTGATGGTGGCGGCGGCCAGTCCGAGTGGAATAATCCACCACCCCTGCCAGGCGATGTCTGACATAACCAGACGGCTGGTGTCGGCCAGGGCTTCGGGAGGAGCGGAGGCGGCGAGTTTCCAGGCCATGAAAAAATAGATGACCATGCCGCCGATGGTGGCGGCAAGGGTGCCAAGGGGGATGCTTTTTCCGGGGTCCCGTAAATCTCCGCTCAGCCCTACGCCGGCCGTCATCCCGGTGAAGGCCGGGAAGATGATGGCAAAGACAGTGAAGAAACTGATTTTGGGGATGTCTGGCCTGGGCGGCGGCGGCGCGGCTTGAGCAATTACGGCTTCCCGGCCAAACACCAGTGTATCCTGGCCGGGGCTGCCCTGGGTCAAGTCCTCCAGTACCGCCGCAGTAGCCTCCGTATCGGCGCTGTAGCTGTTGAAAAAATCAACCGTGTTAGCGGTGGCGTATTCCGTAGTGCCGAGAAAAAAGGCGATCAGGGCCAGTGCGAGGGTGGCTACTACCGAGTAGAGCACCTTCACGCCAAGGTCCGCTCCTTTGGTGAGAATCAGTAACGTCAGCAGTA
>JAUIIF010000827.1 GCA_030431945.1 Bacteroidia bacterium
TTTTTTGCTCGTTCGCCGAGGCGTAAGGAACGAGCTGACTCGCCGGCCGAGCGTTAATGCAATCGCAAATTCGCTCGTCGGCCGAGGCGCGACGGTAGGAGCTGACCCGTCCGCCGAGCGAAGAGGACGCAGCCAGACTAATTAAGTTATCAGTTGTTCTACAGCGCACTAGTCAATACTCTTTTTGTAAGCCACGGTATTCCCCCCGCGGATACCGAACAGCCATAAATCATCCATTTTCACCACACTCCGTACGTCTCCCTGCAAGTTGAAGCCCGACTCAGTCTGCGGCACGTAGCTAAATCCGCCTTTCCCATTTCCCCGGAGTAAAACCCCGCGGTTCGCATCTGCCTTTCCCCACCGCTGCTTTTCCATGCTGTCATTACCGCACAACAGAAAATCCACCTGACCGTCCTCATTATAATCCAGCGCAACAATTACGTGCACGGGCGCATACTGTGCCTGCACGGGAAGACTAGCCGGCAGGTAAGTACCATCGGGTTGGCTTAGGTAAAGCGTCGTTTCCAGGCGGTCTGCCACCAGATGGCGTGTCCCCGCAGGCCAGGTGGGAAACACTTCGTCCAGCGTTTTATCCGCATAACTGGCGTAATTGGGGTAGGTAGATCTCAGCCCGGACAGCTGGCGTAGCAATTCATCCCGGGTCGCATCAGGGTAACGGTTACCATCCTGCGGGTCGTAGTAACTAAGAATGGGGTCGATGCTTCCGTTATTATCCAGGTCGGCGGCGTGCAGCTCTACGGGCCGTTCCGTGCTTGCCTGAAAGGTATTGTTCAGGCCCTGGTTACCGGCCAGGATATCCGGCTGGCCATCCCCGTTTACGTCCGTCAGGTGAAGTGCCGTCCACCAGCCGGAATGATTTGTGGGAAGGTAGTCTGTGGTTACGTCGCTAACGGTCGTTCCGTCGATGCGGTAGATCAGCAGACCGGTCCATTCCCCGGCGAGGATCAATTCTTCGGTCCCGTCGTCGTTCAGGTCTGACCAGGAAGCCGCGTTGATTTTAGGGCTGTTTTTCAGGGAGGCTGGTAACTCCGTGACGGGCTTACCGGCAACTGCTAGAACAACGTCATCCGTCAGGGGATAACGGCCGGGCAGGTAGCTGTTGCCGGTAAATACGACCGGTGTAGGCCCGGAGGAGGATGCCGTTACCTTAGCCTTTTTGGCCATCACTTCCCCCCTGGCCGTCAGGTCAGGGCCTGGGTGAGAATACTCGCGTGGCAAGAGTGGCTCGGCGTCGAAGTCCCGTTTTTCCGCAAGCTGATCGGCAAAAGCAACGGGGGCGTTGGCCTCCAGGAAGACCGGACCGTCGGCCGACGCGCCAGGGCCCGCCTCGGCGGCCGACCGCCCTTGCTTTGCTGCCTCCCGGCGGAGCACCAGGCGTTGATCCGCAGTAACATTTTCCCTGATCTCGACCGCGCCATCCGGCCAGGTAACTACCAGTTTTTGCACCTGCGTCCGCGCCCCCAAACCAAAGTGCAGTACGGGATCTACGCTCGACAGGTAGCCGCGGTTAGGGTACAGTTCCCGGGTCTGGGTCATCCCGTCGGCAGTTATTGCTACCCGGGCGCCAATGCCGTCCAGGTTCTTATCCGAGCCCTCCAGCTGAACGGCCAGATAGTGTTGGTCTTCGTTATTGTTGCGGTAGACAAAGGCTGGCTGATTCACATTGTTCACCACCAGATCAAGGTCCCCGTCGTTGTCCAGGTCGGCATAAACCGCTCCGTTACTGTTGGAGGGGCGGGCCAGGCCCCATTCCCTGGTCCTGTCGACGAAGGTGTTGTCCCACTTGTTCGCAAAGGCGAAATTGTTA
>JAUIIF010000828.1 GCA_030431945.1 Bacteroidia bacterium
AACCAATATCATCGATTTCATCAACTACCCGGAACGAATTTTCCCCATCGGCCGGTTGGACAAACCCAGTACGGGCCTGATTCTGCTGACAAACGATGGCGACATCGTCAATAAAATCCTGCGCGTGGAAAACGCGCACGATAAAGAATACATCGTTACGGTGGATAAGCCCATCAACCGGGAATTCATCAAACGGATGGCGGGCGGCCTGCCGATCCTCGACACCGTAACGAAGCGTTGCGAAGTGGAAAAACTGGGGAAGCACCGGTTCCGGATAGTCCTTACGCAGGGGCTGAATCGCCAGATTCGCCGGATGTGCGAATACCTGGGGTTCGAAGTCCGGACCCTCAAGCGCATTCGCATCATGAACGTCCGGCTGGCGGATCTGCCGGTAGGGGAGTGGCGCGAATTACGGGCGGATGAGTTGGAAGTGCTGCTGGCCAATGCCGGCGGACTGGACTGAGCAACGCTACCGGCCAGCCATTGCTTCCATTACCTCCGCGAACAACAGTCCGCTGCCACCACCGTAATGATCTATCAGCAGGGTCGGCTTCCCGAGCTCCTTAAGTATAACTTGTAAAGATTCCCGTTCCGCAACTCCCGTACCGGCGCCCAGCAGGACGATATCAAAGTCTTCTTTAAGTACCGCTGAGCGGGCGGTCCTGATATCCGCCACCGGACGGCCGGTCCAGCCCGCCTGCTTGTTCACCAGTCGGTCCATCACCGGCAGAATGTCCGGATTCGTGGAAAAAGAAAGAATTTTGATCATGGTACGGGAGCTGCTAAACGGAGAGCGGTTTAGAGGAAGAGGTCTGCAAGCGGAAGCCGGACTTTGGCGGCATGCTGTGTCTGGTCTTCTTCCGAGCGGTAGCCGACGGTCGCGATCACACAAGCGGAGAGGCCCTGCTCCGGCAAGCCCAGAATGTCATTCACCTGGGCGGGGTCAAAACCTTCCATCGGGCAGGTATCTACCTTCAGTTCTCCGGCAGTTGCCAGAAGCGTGCCGAGGGCAATGTAGGCCTGCCGGCGCGTCCAGTCCTGGATGGCCGCAGCATCCTGCGTAGCCAGGCTTCCCTTGATGTAGTCTGCATAGCCCTGCACATCGGCTACGTCCAGGCCGCGGGTGGTTGCTACCAAACGGATGAATTCATCGACGTATTCTGGTGTCACTTCCAGCTTGTTGGCAAAGACAAATACGTGGCTGCTCTCCGTTAATTGTGGCTGATTGTAGGCGGCTACCCGGAGCTTCTCTTTGGTCTCGTCGTCCGTGATCAGGGCCACCCGGAAGGGCTGCAGACCGTATGAGGTAGCGGCAAGGTTCACGGATTCCTGGAGGGTTTTGATGTCAGCGTCGCTGACTTTTTTAGCGGCGTCAAACCGTTTGGTGGCGTAGCGCCACTGAAGAGCTTCGATGATTGGAGTAGACATGTAATGTTCGTTTGTTGGCCAGATGCTGGCCGATTGATGATTAAGGTTGGTGGGCCGGAGCTGATGGGCGCGGCCGCCGGTGCCGTGCTGGTTAGCGGAGCCAGGTTGCACGGGGTGGCGTTGCCTCTTTCCGGCGAACTTATTTTCCGGGGAGTTCCATGGGGACTTCCATCAGGAGGAGCTTGGTATCGTCAGTGGCCGTAATGGCTAGCTGTTCGGTCTCCCAAACCCCCAGGCCGTCTCTTGTTTTCAGCTCCTGCCCCGCGATGGTGGCGGCTCCATTCAGGACGAAGGCGTACACGCCGTTTCCTGGTTTTTTTATGGTGTAGTCCAGGCTGGTTCCCTTGTTCAGGTTACCCAGATGGAACCAGGCGTCCTGATGGATGGTAACG
>JAUIIF010000829.1 GCA_030431945.1 Bacteroidia bacterium
CCGTGCTCGTTTTGTAAAGATGTGGCCGTAAATCTGCTACCTTTGCCCCATGCGAAAAGTCCTCAAATGGCTGGGCTGGCTCATCAGCCTGTTCCTGGTGTATATTATTGGTTTTCTTGTTTTGGGTACGATTACCGATTGGGCGCCCAGGGGAATTACCGAACTATCTCCCAGTGCCGGACAGGTAGCCCGGGAGCAGGCGCCCATCGATTCCACGATCAGTCTGCTGACCTGGAACATCGGCTACGGAGGAATCGGCAACAAGGATTTTTTCTTCTATAACCAACGTGGAGGCTTCTGGTGGACAAAACCAGGAACCGTACGCATGACGGAAGACCGGGTCAGGGCCAACGTAACCGGTATGGAAATCACCCTTAAAGCAAACCCTGCCGACCTTTACCTACTACAGGAAGTAGACACCGCTGCTTACCGCAGTCACTACATCAACCAACTGGCTACCGCACGCGCCTCCCGGCCGGACCAGGCCGCTTATTTTGCGGCCAACTTCAAAAGTAAGCGCGTTCCGCTTCCGATCTTTCAGCCCTGGGACCACTACGGCTACGTCGTCGGCGGGTTGGTCAGCCTGTCTCGCTATCAGCCCAACGCCTCCGAACGCCATCAGCTTCCCGGCGACCATCCCTGGCCGACAAGGCTTTTTCAACTGGACCGGTGTGCCCTTCGTCAGGTGTTTCCCACCGCCAACGGGAAAGAGCTGGTGGTGTACAACGTGCATTTATCCGCGTACGATGCCGACGGCACCATCCGTCGGCAGCAGATGGAGTACCTCCGAGCGTGTATTCTCGCTGATTACGCCGCCGGAAACTACGCCGTTGTCGGAGGGGATTGGAACCAGTTACCTCCGGGTTTCAACTGGTTTGGCCTCAACCCGACCGTCAAAACCACCCGGCTACCGTTTTCCATTTCGCACGACTTTATGCCACCGGGGTGGCAGTATGCCTATGATCCCGGCACCGCTACGGTTCGCAACAGTGCTGCACCTTACGTCGAGAACCGTACCCTGCGGAGCGTAATCGATTTTTACTTGCTGAGTCCCAACCTGCGGCTCCTGTCCGTAAACGGTATCGAACAACAATTCCGGTACAGCGATCACCAGCCGGTTATCGTCAACCTGGCCCTCCAATAATATCCGCAGGCAGTCAGCATCAGAAGCTTCGCTGCTTCTGGTTACGAACGAAGTAATTCATTTCCGGCACGTTGGTCACTTCCATTTTCGCTCCATCCCATTCCAGTTTCGTACGCCCGGGTACTACGTAAGCGTCCTTATCTTTTCCGGCAGCGTCCGGGAAGCGGTAAGTGTAGCCGCGTACCGCCAGGTTGCCCATCAGTACCGTTTCGGTTAACGGACCTGCTTTCCCGAAGTGACTACTTGGCTGATAATTTTCCTTGATGCCGTTGATCCAGTCCATAGCGTGGCTGGTCTTTACCCGGGGGAGGGTTTCCGGCACCTTGATGTTGTCCATCAGCTTGGTGGGGATGATGCGCGGGTTAGCACCGTAGACATCGGCCACCAGGGTGCCGCGGGTGCCTTCCATAATAAAGCCGTTGCCGTTACCGTCGCCAAGTTTATCGGCGTCCGTCATTCCCTCCGGGCGGCGGGGCAGGATGCCGCCATCGGACCAGATAAGTTCCACCGGCGGCTTTTCACCGCGTGCCGGAAACTGGATATGGATTTTGCTGGAGGGCGGGCAACTTTCGGGGTTATAATCCGGGCTCCAGTTACGGCTGAAGACCTGGCCAACGCTTGCCTCTGCGGAAACCGGGTAACCCAGTTCGAGAATATAGAAGGGGGTATCC
>JAUIIF010000830.1 GCA_030431945.1 Bacteroidia bacterium
TAATTAAGGTCGTAGATTTGGTCCGCCAGGTTGAGGCTATTGACTTTACCGGCCAGGCGGTCCGCCAGCACGTCCGCCAGGATGCCGACCGGATCGTCCTGATAATACAGGTCAACGTTTTCGATCAGGAGTTCGGCGTTAGCGGCATCGATGACCCAGCCCGCGGCGCTGGTCGAATCATTCACCACCAGTACGGTCGTGGTATCGGGCTTGGTGACGCCATTACCGGCGACTTCCGTAGAATCTTGCACCCCCAGGTTTAGCAGGAAGCCGATGTTGGAGCTGGAATCGGTCGTAATTACGTTGGCGTATACGTCCCGCAGGACAATGTCCGTCACCTCCACCCGCGCACTGATGAGCTGCAACATATTGATGCCCACTTCCAGATGGCCGATGCGGGCGATACTATCGCCGGCAGGGTTGTTCAGGTACAGATCGTCCAGCTCGATGCGGCTGGGGAAGTCCAGGTCCAGGGCACCGATGCCCAAATCGGTTTGCAAACTTGCGCGCGCAATTTTCTCTACCTCCCGCGCCACCCGCTGCTGTACCGCCGGCACTTGTAGCAACAGGAAAATCACCAATAGTAGAAACAACAGGCTACCGATGATCCAGAGCAGGATTTTCAGTGATTTACGCACAAATGTTTTCAAGGGGTAGATTTGGTTAATGCAGGAGTACCCAGTTCTAACGCGCAGGTAGGAATAGGTGTTTGGTGATAAGGGGTTTAGTATGACAGAATACTACTAATCCGGAAGACACTACCTTTGCCGCATGGACTATATCCTTCTTGCCAAAGCCCTGCACGTGGTCGGGTTTGTTTCCTGGTTTGCCGGCTTATTCTACCTCGGTCGGGTACTCGTCAACCATGCTGACACCGCTAACCTGGCCCCCATCGTTGGCGATGCCCCCCTTGCCGTCCGCAACCGGCTCAAGCAGGAGATCCTGCACGAAGAATACAGCGCTACTGCCGCCCGCGTCTACAAAATCATCGTCAATCCGGCCATGATGATCACCTGGGTGGCCGGGTTGGCCATGATTGCCCTGAACCCGGGCTACCTGTCTGCGGGAACCCCCGGCTGGTTACACCTCAAGTTGCTGTTTGTGGTCCTCCTGGTGGTCTATCAGCTCTACACGAAGCGGAAGCTGATGCAGCCGATGGCGGCCGGGAAGCGGCCCTGGTCGGACTGGCAACTGCGACTCTGGAATGAGGTGCCGACTTTCTTTCTCGTCAGTGTTCCCTTCATGGCCGTATTCGGCAAAGCAGGGCAGCTGAACTACCTCTACCTCGGGATCGGGGTGGCGATCTTCTGTTTACTCGTGTACCGGGGGGCGGTGGCTTACCGGAAGCGGCGGGTTGAGTAGTTGCGGGTTGCGGGTTGCGGGTTGCGGGTTGCGGGTTGCGGGTTGCGGGTTGCGGGTTGCGGAAGTAACGCCTTTTACCCTAATGAAGCGTCTGATTTTAAAAATCTGGTGGCTGTTGTAACATGTTTGCTAATACCGGCATAAAGGGGCAAAATCAAAACCCATAAAAATGCCAGCTATTCAAACGCTTGTCACCGAGTATAAAGTCAGTGTTCGTGCCAACGGGGGCAATTCCCTGGTCCAGGTAAACTGTTACCGGGGCGGACAGGAAGTCGGAATTCTTTTCTTTGAACAAAACCGTACCGTCGGTCAGGCATCCGTCACCTCCGGTACGCCCCGTGCGGTACTCCGGTACCCGCTCGAAATGTTTGACCCGGTAATGGACATTCTCCGCAATGAGAAACCCATTTTACTTACCCTGAATGCTTCCCACACGTACGGTACGATCGGTA
>JAUIIF010000831.1 GCA_030431945.1 Bacteroidia bacterium
CCGTATACACGCAGGCACTGACCACCGAGTACCTGGAAGACCTGGCGGACATCGCCGGGATAGAACTGCTCGTCATCGATGAGCGGACCCGGGTGCGGGACTTCAAGGATACGCTGAATGCAAATGAAGCGTACTACCACAATTTTCACCGGGGGTATTAACCGTTCGGCCGCCAAGGCAGAAGGCCGGAAAACTACTCTCTCCACCAAATCCAACATAACCATGCAATTCAACTTCCACTGCACCCGCGTCCGCGCCCTTTTCCTACTTCCGCTAGCCCTGCTCCTTTTCAACTGTGGCGGGGAAGCCCCCCCCGCTGAAAAGGAAGAGGTGCCCGCTAAAATGGCTTCGATCAGTAAGACCAGTTACGGGACGACCAAGGACGGCCAGCCCGTTGAACAGTACACCCTGGAAAATGCCCAGGGCATGAAAATGAACGTCATCACTTACGGCGGAATCATTACTTCGCTGACGGCACCGGACCAGAATGGCAACTTCGAAAACATTGTTCTGGGCTACGACAACCTGGCCCAATACCAGAAAGAAAACCCCTTCTTTGGCGCCATCATCGGTCGTTACGGCAACCGGATAGCCCAGGGTAAATTTTCGCTGGAAGGAGAGGCGTATACGCTGGAAACCAACGACGGACCCAACCACCTGCACGGTGGCGAAAAAGGCTTTGACAAAGTGGTCTGGGACGCTACCGAATTGCCCTCAGACACCGATCCCGCACTACAACTCACCTACCTGAGCCCGGACGGAGAAGGTGGCTACCCCGGCAACCTAAGCACTACCGTAACTTATAAACTCACTAGTGACAACACCCTGGAAATCAGCTATGAATCTACTACGGATAAAACCACTGTCGTAAACCTCACGCAGCACACTTATTTCAACCTTTCCGGTAACCCCGCTAGTACTATCCTTGACCACGAACTGATGCTTGCTGCCGATAAATACCTGCCGGTGGACGCGACCCTGATCCCAACCGGAGAGCTGGCCCCCGTTGCCGGTACTCCCTTTGATTTTACGAAGGCTAAGGTGATCGGTCGTGACATTCAGGCAAGTGACGACCAGCTTGCGAAAGGCAAGGGTTTTGACCACTGCTGGATCCTGAACAACCCGGGCGGTCCCCAACCGGTGGCCACCCTCCTCCATCCCGCCAGCGGTCGCTTCATGGAAGTCTTCACCGAGGAGCCTGCTATTCAGTTCTACAGTGGTAACTTCCTGGACGGCACCCTGCCCGTGCCCGGCGGTGGTACGTACGCCTTACGCTCCGGGCTCTGCCTGGAAACCCAGCACTACCCCGACTCCCCGAACCAGGCGGACTTTCCGGCAGTGGTGCTGGCGCCGGGGGAAACGTATGCGACGACCACGAGCTATCGGTTTAGTACGAAATAAATCATTGCCCCCTGCCGATTCCCGCACCCGGGTTTTAACGTGAGTGATCCCGTCTTGACAGACTCCTCATGCCCCTGAGGCAAGTTTCCTGGTCAGCTTACTGGGAATAATGCTACCGTAGTCAGCAGCAGCGGGCAGGTAATCAGATTGACCGGGTGAAGTCTACTTACCCACCAGCACCAACCTTCCGTACCGGGTTAAGGCCGGCGTCCCGTCATCACTTACCGAGCAGATCAGGTGAATGGTTTCCCCCGGCTGCAGGGTTTCCGGAACGTGGTAAACGGCTGCGTCCAGTAGCTCATCGGCTGCGTCGGCCGGCCCGAAGGAGCCGGGGCCGGCGTAACGCCACCAGCGCACGGACAGCACGTCGCCGTCCGGGTCACTGACTTTGGCCCGTAGCCGGAT
>JAUIIF010000123.1 GCA_030431945.1 Bacteroidia bacterium
GTCATCAGCCGGCCAGTAACCGTGGTTGGGCTTGAGGGGGGCAACGCCTCTGCAAAAATCCGAGGATTGCGCAAGTAGCTTCCTCCCGGGCCAAAAGATAGCCCAGGAAGCAAGGGCGCCACAACCTGACGTGGTTCAATAATGGTTTTACGAATGACCGTGTCGTACACCATGGTGGTTCGGATCACCACGGTATCCCGCTCTTTGTTATTTATAATAATCGCGGCCTCCAGCCCGGCAATTTGTTGCCTGAGGGATGCATATTGCCAGATTACTCCACCTAACAACAACAGGATAGCCAGGGCCAGCCATCGCCACCAAGCAGCTACAACGGGCTTTTCGGAGGTCCCAAGCCGCCGTTCCAGGCGGTTCCACTGCGCCTGATCATAAGGATGTTCTGCGCCTCCCTCCAAAACTTTTTTTAAATGCTCTTCAAAGTAGTCTTGCTTCATAACCACTCTTTTTTAATACCCTCCCGGTCGGACAGGTACGTTTGTAATTTCTGCCGCGCCTTAGCGTAGTTAGATTTTGAAGTGCCCTCGGTAATCGACAATTTTTCCGCAATCTCGCGGTGCCGGTAGCCCTCAATGGCGTACAGGTTAAAGACAAGCCGGTACGCCGGACTTAACTTATGAATGGCCGCCAGCACTTCCGCATATTTTAATTGTTCCCACCCATCATTGCTAACCGCCGTAGCCTCTTTTTCAATTTCGGGTAAAGCGGCAAATTTCATTTTGTACCGGCGCAGGTAATCAATTGCTGCGTTGACCAGGACCCGCCTCAACCACGTTTTAAAAGGTAAATCAGGATGGTAGGTATTGATTCCCCGAAACACATTGACAAAACCCTCCTGCAGAATATCCTCGGCCTCTTGCCGGTCACGGCCATACCTGAGGGCTACGTTCATTCCGTAGCTAAAGTAATGACGGTACAGCATTTCTTGTGCTTTACGACTGCCCTTTACGCAACCGTTTATAACAAACTTCATCCTGGTCTCCTCCTCCTGCACACGGTAGCGTTTTAGCCAAATACTAAGGGACCTCTACCAAAAGCATCGATATTTCCCTCCCTTGCCTCTACGGGCCGCCAGCGTAATTGGTTGCCAGGCCGCCAGCATAATCCTCAATTATTTTCTGTGGGCTACTGTAAGTCTCCAAAAGAAACAATACTGCGTCAGCTCAAATTCCTCCCGCAAAAATATTTCTCATCCCCAGGCAACCAGTTTCCCGATTCCTCCGTACTGGGCAACACATGTTCAACCAATAAACATTTCCAGGTGGGTAAAAAATCCTTTGTTCTTTATATTTTTCTTACCGCTGGCGTGTTCCTAGGTGCTGGCAAATCTCCTGATGGGCAGGAGAAAGATAATTCAATTTCGGCATGGACCCTGCAGAGTTCCGTCGCGGAAGTACTCCAAGAGCTTGGTGCAACTCCTGCCCTTCACCAAGTACCGTCGGCAACGGCTATGATTGAAAAAGGGCAAGAGATCGTCCTGACCGGCCGCACTACGGACACCGCCGGCAACCGTACGGCTTACGTCAGCAAGTATTTCTCTTGCACCTCCTGTCACAACATCAGCAAGGAAGACCCCGACCTCCGCTACAGTGACCCGGAGGCTCGCTTGGCCTACGTTAAGGAAAAAGGCTTACCCTTTTTACAGGGAACGACCTTTAGGGGCATCGTCAATCGGGAAACGTGGTACAACGATGATTATGTAAAGAAGTACGGCGACGAAAAAATCAAACGGGCACACGGTGACCTGCGGGAAGCTATCCAGCTATGTGCCGTAGAGTGCTCACAGGGCCGTGCCATGGAAGATTGGGAAATTGAGGCTGTTTTATCTTATTTCTGGACCCTTGAATTCACCCTGGGTGACCTGGCCTTCTCCGCAGCCGACCTCAAGCGACTGAATGCCGATACCGCCCAGATAAATCCGGCCCTTACAGCAGCCTGGATAAAAAGCTTCTACCTGCAAAAATCACCAGCCCACTTTTATGATGCTCCCCCCGACAAAGCAATCGGTTACGCTGGTCTGGTGGGCAATCCTGAACGGGGGAAAGACCTTTACGCACTTAGTTGTCTGCACTGCCATCGGGAAGGTGGTGTCTCCCACTATCCCCTTGATGAGGGTCGGTTAAGCTTCCAACACCTGAAAAAAATGATTCCCAAGGACTCCCATTTCTCCCTCTACCAAATCGTGGCTTACGGCACCTACGCCATCCCTGGTCATCGCCCTTATATGCCGCATTATCCTGCCGAACGCATGAGTAAGCAACAGGTGGAAGACCTGCGGGCCTACGTAGAAATGATGGCCGCCAAAAAATAATCCAATGCAAAGAACAACCCTGACCCTTCTCGCTTTCCTGGCCAACTTGGTCCTTGCGGTCACCTCTTCCTGTACCACCGATCCCGTCTTAATTAATGGTGGAGTCCCGGAGGAGCCTGGTGCCAATCAGGGCGAACCGCCCGTGCCCGGCCCGCCCTGTACTGACAATACCATTTCGTTTAAAGAGCAGATTCTCCCGATTATGATTGCCTCCTGTGGCTACAGCGGCTGCCACAGTCAGGAAAGCCGGGAAGATGGCGTGGTACTGGTCGATTACGCCAGTATCCGTCGCGAAGTACGCCCGGGCGATCCAAATGACAGCGACCTCTACGAGTCTATCACCGAAACCGGTGATGACATCATGCCCCCGCGGCCGGCCGCAGCGCTCTCCACCAGCCAACGCAACGCCATCAGAGACTGGATCCGCCAGGGCGCCAATGAGACGGATTGCGCTGTGCCCTGCACCCCTGAGAACATCAATTTTTCCGCCGATATTCAACCGCTTATCCAGGACTACTGTGCCGGATGCCACGGCAATAACCACCAGGACGGCGGGGTCAATCTTTCCTCCCACGCCGAAATCTTACGCTACGTAGCGGACGGATCGCTGGTCGGCTCCATGGAACACGCCATATCCTTTCTCCCCATGCCCCCCGCAGCCGTACGTATGCCGGCCTGCAAAGTGCTGCAGGTCAAAAACTGGATTGCTGCCGGTGCCCCCAACAATTAAGCCATGCACCTGAAAATCACCACGCTTACCTTATTGATAATCGCCTTAGCCGGTTGTTACTACGATAATGAAGAAGACCTCTTCGTACCGGTTGCCGTTGGCGGAAATACCTGCGACAGCGTAGCTGTCACCTACACCACTTCTATTGCCCCGATCATGACCAATTATTGTACCCGTTGTCACCGGACGGGGCGTACTGACGGCGGCGTTAATATAGCTGGCTACGCGCAGCTTTCCGTTTACGTCAATAGTGGTCAGTTACTCGGTGCCATTCGTCACGACCGTGGCTTTAGTCCCATGCCCAGCTCCGGAACCAGAATACCAGCTTGTGACCTGCAAAAAATTACCACCTGGATTGCTGCAGGTGCTCCCAATAATTAAGCCACCGATGACCACAATGCACCCGCTGTTATTTGTACTGTTTTGTTTACTGAACTCCCCTGCTTTCCTGAAAGCGCAGGAGCAGGAATATGCTGGTAATCCCTTTCGGGGAACCCGCGTCATCAATGGTCATTCCATCGTCATGCTCCGTGAGGGAGAAATGGAAATGATCATCAACCATCGCTTTGGCAGATTGAATTCCGGAGCCGGCGAATTGTTTGGCCTAGACCAATCCAACGTACGTATCGGCCTCGATTATGGCCTTCGTGACTGGCTGAGTTTTGGAGCAGGACGCAGCTCCCTCGGTAAAGAATTTGATGGTTTCCTCAAACTGCGGCTCCTGCGTCAGGGTAAGGGAGGTGGTTGGCCCCTTTCCATTACCGGATTTGCTAGCAGCGCGTACAATTCTTCGGAGGTACTTGATCCCGCCAGACCGATTGTCCGCCAGAATCGCTTTGCTTTCACTTATCAATTGCTTCTGGCCAGGAAGTTTTCCGAACGGTTGTCTCTACAGCTGACGCCGGCCCTCGTTCACTACAACCTGGTTGCCAGCCGTGACCTGACCAACGATATTTTTTCCCTGGGTGCAGCCTTTCGCTACCAGGCTTCCAAAAACCTGGCCTTTACCGGAGAATTCTTTCAGCAGCTGGCCGGTCAGCTGCCCCTCGACGCGACCAATCCCCTTTCCATCGGGGTAGACATTAATACCGGCAGCCACGTTTTTCAGCTACACTTAACCAATAGTTCCGCCATGATTGAAAAGCAGTTCATTGGGGAAACAACGGGCAAAATTCTAAAGGGAGATGTTCATTTGGGTTTCAATATTGTCAGGACCTTTAAAGTGAAAGGTCGGCGGTATTGAGCCCTTGGTTCCCCAACCCTAATGTTTGGTTAAACTTATCACCTCATCTCGAATTTCCTCCGTCTGCCTAAGCTAACCACAAACAGGCATCGTTTAATTCGAAAAATCACCACCATGAAAATTGTCTTATCCATCAGCCTGGCCTTTTTATTCAGCCTGACACTTTCCGCCCAGGTTTGGTCAGCGGAGTATCCAGAGGCCCAGGCTACCGCAGCCACCACCGGAAAAAACGTAGTACTGGTCTTTGCGGGTTCTGACTGGTGTGCGCCCTGCATCCGTCTGGAACGGGAAATCTGGGCGGCGGAGGGCTTTGCGGAGCTGGCCGGGAAAGACTTCGTTTTCTACAAAGCCGACTTCCCCCGCAAGAAGGCCAATCAACTGCCGGAAGACGTCGCCCGCCAGAACGCCGAACTGGCGGAAAAATACAATACCATGGGTGCCTTTCCCCTCGTCGTTGTACTCACCCCGGCCGGGGACGTATTGGGCCAGACCGGTTATAAAAAAGTAACCCCTGCAGCGTACCTGAGCACCTTACAAAGCTTCGTGGAATGAGGTATTACGGGATCCTTTTTGTCTTAGGCTTTACTGGCGCATTAAGTGCCAAGCCAGCTATTTTTGAGCGAACGCTTCTGCTGATGGGCAGCCGGTTTGACCTAACGGTCGTAGCAGAGGGCGCGGACGCAGGAGCTAGGTACCTTGAAGAAGCCGTGCTTGAAATTCAGCGGATTGAACGGTTAATTTCCAGTTGGGACGTTAACTCTCAGACCTCCGCCATCAACCAGGCTGCCGGCGTACATCCGGTCAAAGTCGACCCCGAACTCTTTGCTCTGATCCAACGTACCGTTGGCCTTTCCCGGCTCACGGATGGTGCTTTTGACATAACCTACGCTTCCATGGATCGCCTCTGGCGCTATGACGGCTCCATGAAGGCCCTGCCCTCCGCTGAAGACATTCAGGAATCAGTAGCCAGGGTGGGCTTTCAAAAGATGGTCCTCGATGCTGCGGAAATGACCGTTTTCCTCCCCACTACCGGTATGAAGATTGGTTTTGGTGCCATTGGTAAAGGGTATGCTGCCGACCGGGCCAGAAGCAAGCTCCAGACGATGGGGGTCTCCGCCGGCATCATTAATGCCTCCGGAGACTTAACGGCCTGGGGGCAGCAACCCGACGGCACTGACTGGCTTGTGGCCATTACCAACCCTCTCAACAAAGCTAAAGCCTTTGCCTGGTTACCGGTAGACGGGCGGGCAGTAGTCACTTCCGGCAACTACGAAAAATTTGTCCGTTTCAATGGCACCCGGTATGCCCACATCATTGACCCCCGCACGGGCTACCCAAGCACGGGCCTCATCAGCGTCACCATCTTTGCTCCCAAGGCAGAGCTGGCCGACGCACTGGCTACGGCGGTCTTCGTCATGGGTGTCCGTACCGGCATCGATTTCATCAATCAGCTTCCCGCGGTGGATGTCGTCATCGTGGATGAGGCTAACAAGGTCCATACCTCGGAAGGCATTAACCTGCAAACCACTGTTCAACATGATTAAACGAATTTTACTCGGCGGCTTCTTCTGCAGCTTACTGGCGGGGGGCCTTGCCTCCTGCGTAGCCGTAAAGGGCTACGAAATGGTGAATTTGAACGACCCGGATATGGTACTCTCGCCTTCCGGCCAGGAAGGCCAGCAGTCAATCTTTCAAAGCTACCGGGAAGGCGCCTCAGGAGCCAACGGCGGTAAAACCGGAGGTGGCTGCGGCTGCAACTGATTTGCCCCCTTGCCAACCCTAAGCCTACCCGGCCATCCCATCAGCAGACAAGACCAACCGAATGCGTATCCTATTTTTGCTCTTACTACCTTTTTGCTGCACCAGCGTCCGCGCCCAAAAAACGGACACCCTTCCGGTCTACAAAAAGCGGGTGCTGGAAAGTGCAGAATTACAAATTCTGACCAGCTATTACAG
Organism: Bacteroidia bacterium; assembly: GCA_030431945.1. Lineage (GTDB taxonomy): Bacteria > Bacteroidota > Bacteroidia > Chitinophagales > Saprospiraceae > Neolewinella. The sequence goes on from JAUIIF010000123.1 coordinate 6,256, forward strand.
CCAGGATGGTGATTTTGCCGCAGTAACCGGCGGGACTGGTACGGAAGAACTGACGGACATTCATCCCACCATTATCGTTTCTGTACCGATCAACGCTGATGACGTGATGACGGCCAGTGTCGGCATCTCTGCCTACACTTCGGCCTCCTCCAGCAACATCAACCCTTTTGACGGCGGCGGCAGGGCCAATCCTTTCCAGGCCAGCTCTGGCGCTTCCCAGGGGGATAACTGGACCAACTTGACGCTAAGCTACGCGCACAACAGTGATGACCGGAATACCATCTGGTCAGGCTTCCTTTCCGGCTCCGCAGAATACGATTATACTTCGGTGGGTTTTGGGGGCAGCTTAACCCGGATAATGAACCAGAAGAATACGGAGCTGAACCTCAAAGGAAGTGCTTACATCGACGGTTGGCAGCGCATTTACCCCACGGAATTACGTCCCTTCGGCGGTGGTGCGGGGCTGGAGGACGGACTCTTCCAGCGCTACCAGATTACGGGCAACGAGAATTACGCCCCCGCTTTCGTACCGTTTGCCACCTCCGGCCGGCAAAGCTATAATTTTGGTTTCAACCTGTCCCAAATTCTAACCCGCAACCTCCAGGGTACCCTTTCCTTCGACCTTGTCCGGCAAAACGGTCTCCTCTCCACACCTTTTCAGCGGGTTTACTTCGCTGATGTAACCAACAGCTTTATTGAGGATTTTGCGCTGGCGGATGACGTGGAACGCCTTCCCGCCAGCAGGACCAAACTGGCTTTCGGCGGTCGCCTGCACACTTACCTCAATGAGTGGTTCGTGCTCCGGTCCTTTTATCGCTATTACCAGGATGATTGGGGGATTTCCTCCCACACCTTGCAACTTGAAGTACCCGTCAAGATCAGCAGTAAGTTCACCCTCCGCCCGGCCTACCGTTTATATCAGCAAACGGCTGCCGACTACTTTGCTCCTTTCGACGAACACTTGTCCACCAGTGAGTTCTATACTTCCGATTATGACCTCTCCGAATACGTTGCCAACCAGTACAGTTTCGGGGTATCCTACACCGACATCCTCACGGAAAGCAAAATCTTCAGCCTCGGGCTGAAAAGCGTTGACCTCAACCTGAGTTCCTACGGTCGTGACAATGGCTTCAGGGCCCTGCACGGCAGTCTGGGCCTGAAGTTTATTTGGGATAAATAATTCTTCCCCGTCTAATCCCGGGATTTCATAATTTCAGGCCAATGAAAAAGCATCGCGAAAGTATCGTCTACCGGGCCGGTAACTACGTTGTACGGTTGCTGCGGTCGGAGCTACCGGCTGACCGGCTGTTTCACAACGTGCACCACACCATCAACGTCGTGCAGGGCGTGGTAGACATTGGCCGGGCCGAACAGGTAACACCCCTCGAGATGGAAATCCTGATGCTGGCGGCCTGGTTCCACGACACCGGCCACATAGAGACCTACGCCAGGCACGAGCAAGTCAGTGAACAGCTGGCGGCAGAATGGCTGGAGGAACAAGCTTATCCGCCCGCCCAAATCCGTGAGGTGCTCCGTTGCATCCGAGCGACAACCATGCCCCAACAGCCGGCGGATAAAATGGAGCAAATAATCTGTGATGCTGACTTATACCATCTCTCCTTTCCGACTTATGACCACTTTCAGGAATTACTGCGGGAAGAGTGGAAATTACTGCTGGGCATTGAAATGACGGATGAGGAATGGCGGGCGAGTAATGATGCTTTCCTCCGCCAGCATCATTACTGGACGGCCTACGGCCGTACCCATCTGGAGGCCAGAAAAGATGAAGTAAAATAACCGGGAAGGAACCCACCGGCCTTTTGTTTACCGCCAGATCCAGTACCAGCTGTCGATAACAGGAAAAGCGACCCAGCCAAGCCAGAAAAAATTGAGCAGGCCGGCCAGCAGGCATAAAGCCATGGCGGCAACCGCTATCCGCCCCAGTTGGCGGGTAGGATAATCGTAGGCCCAGTGTTTTACGCCTTTGGGGTCTCGCCGGGTTCCGGCGAGGTAGTACAGTAAAACACCCAGGGTTACCATGATCAGGACAATCCACAACGACAGGGCCGCAAAACACCCCGCCAGGGCGGATAATACGATCACTAGCTTATTTCCCGGTTGCGGGGCATAGTCCTCAGCCAGTTTCTGGCGGGCCGCCTTTCGTAGTTCGGGTAAGTCAACGTCGTAGCCTTGCCGGAGCAGTAATTTACGGGCAATGACAACTGCCGTCGGGTTCCAGTCTGTTTCTTCGAGTAATACCTGCTCCAGCTCGGAGCGGCTATAGGTAGCAAAAGGATGCGCCAGGATGTCTTCTTCGCTCAGGGTTTCTTCGGCGTGTTCCTGCAGGACGAAGTTGGCTTTTTCAAACTGGCTGGCCGGAATTTCCAACCAGAACTTTGGTTGGAGCGGAGAACCGATGATGGTGGTTTCCCGCCATTCCCCGCTGTCTTCGGTAGAAGCATGAACCAGGATCTGATGATCCCGGAGTACCTCAACCACCTCCTCCAGGTCTTCCTGACGGTTGAACCGCTGGAAAATGGCAAAGTCTCGGGGAAGGGCGTTGTCATCCAATAACAACGGGGAGGATGGCATAATTCCTGTTTTTCAGCGTTCAGAGAATGGCCGGACGGGAAGCGAAGGTAAGGCTTATCGCGGCTACTTCCTCCGCAACCTCTTCCTCTTCTTCCTGGCCCGTACGGGGCCAGAGGTGGAAGCCTCCACTCGTGAAGGCAGGGATGCTCCACTGGCCGTAGATACCGTTTTCGTCTGCCATCCCCCGGTAAAAGACACGGTGCGTGGCGTAGCTCTTTACCAGCTCCACGGCGTACGTCTTAACATTGTAATTACCACTCCAGGTAAAGGTGCCCACATCATCGCTACCGGATCCGGAAACCTGACCTGCAGAAAAATTGAGGTGAAAGTACATCTCGTGCCGGGTACTGGCCGGCCCCGATCCGTACAGGTAAAATCCGTCCCAGATACCGGAGGGGAAATATTTATGTTGTTCAGCCATTCGCGGGTGGGTTAGCGCAGATAACTGGCGCCATTAATGTCAACGATGCCACCGGTAGTGAAGCGAGCCTCCGGGCTGGCCAGGAAAAGGATGGTCCGGGCTACTTCGTCCACAGTGGCCACGCGGTTCAGCGGGCTTTGTGCCTTGACAGCCTCCCCGGCCGCTCCCTGCAAGTGTGGGCGGGCCATCGCCGTTTCGATAAAGCCTGGTGCCACGGCGTGTACCGTGATGTTATCACCGCCGACCGCCTGGGCCAGGGATTGCGACAGGGCGTGTAGCCCGGCTTTGGCAGCACCGTAGCCTACCTGGCCGGCTTCGCCGCGGAAGGCTCCGCGGCTGCCGACGTTGACAATC
>JAUIIF010000124.1 GCA_030431945.1 Bacteroidia bacterium
TATTCATCTTCTTCAACAACTTTCCGTCTTCGTACCAGTGCCGCCCCATTTCTTCCCCGCCGCGGATGTGGGCAATGACGTAAATGAAACCCCGGTCCAGCAGCGCCAGGCGGGCCACGCTGAAGTAAGGGTCCATGCTGTGGCCATAGCTGCCGTAAGCGTACAGTAGTAAAGGGGCCTTGCCGTCTTTCGCCGTCCCTTTTCGGTAAACAATACTGAGCGGTACCCGGGTGCCGTCGCGGCTGGTGGAAAACCGTCGCTCACTGACGTAGTTGGCTGGGTCAAAGTCACCAAGCACGGGTTGCTGCTTCAGCAAGGTACTTTCCCGGCTGACCATGTTGTAGTCATAGGTACTGGCCGGGGTAGTCATGCTTTGGTAGCCGTACCGCAGGATTTCGGTGTCGAATTCCGGGTTTTTCGCCGTGTAGGCCATATAGGCTTCGTCCTGAAACTCCAGGTAATGGGAGGAATCCCCGCCTCCCAGCGGCGCAGCCTGCCCCGCCGCGAAGGAAATGACGCGCAGCTTGGTCAGGCCGTTCTCCCGTTCACTCAGGACCATAAATTTCCGGAACAGGTCCACGTCTTCCAGCAGTACCTGGTCGCGGTGGGGAATAACCGTCGTCCAGTTCTCCTGGCCCGTGGCATCCTCCGGAGTGACCATCAACTGAAAGTTTTTGGCGTTCTTATTGGTCAGCACGTAAAAGTGGTCGTCCAGGTGGGCAATGCTGTATTCGAGGTTCCGTTCCCGGGCCTGAAAGAGCCGGGGCTTGCCGAGCGGATCATCCGCCCTTAACAGGTGGTATTCGTAGCTGACCGTCTGGGCGGAGCCGAAGACGATGTACTTCATGGACTTGGTCCGGTAAACGAAAGCACGGAAGGTCTCATCGCTTTCTTCGTACACCACGACGTCATCCTGCGGGGCGGTACCCAGCTCGTGCCGCATGATCTTGTAAGGCCGTAAAGATTCGTCCTTCACGGAATAGAAAAGGTACTGGCCATCGGCGCTCCAGACGGAGCTGCCCGTTGTATTGGGAATCTGGTCGGGCAGGTGCTGCCCGGTGAGCAGGTCCTTGATGTGGATCGTGTAAATACGCCGACTCACGGTATCTTCCCCGTAGGCCAGGTAGCGGTTGTCGTCGGATACGTTGAGACCGCCGACATTGTAAAAATCGTGCGGTACCGCCATTTCGTTGACGTTCAGCATCAACTCTTCCTCCGTGGTGCCCACTTTGGTCCGGGCAAAGCGCGGATACTGGTCACCTACTTCAAATTTGGTTTGATAAACGTAGCCCCGGTGCGTGTAAGGAACACTCACATCGTCTTCCTTAATGCGGCCTTTTATTTCCTGGAACAGGGTCTCCTTCAGCTCTGCCTGGTCTTTGGTACGTGCTTCGAAGTAAGCGTTTTCAGCTTCCAGGTGCGCAATCACCGCCGGGTCTTCCCGCTGGTTCATCCAGTAGTAATCATCGATGCGGTCGTGACCGTGGGCGGAGAGGGTTTTGGGCGTTTTTTTCGCAATTGGTGGCTTCATGACTTGGGCGGTTGAAATAGGAGAGGGCGCGAAGATAAGGTATGAGCGCGGAGGGAAAAGGATCGGGAGCGACTACTTTTTGGGGCGGGGGCGCTGGTGCAGAGAAAGGTTTCCTGAGCGGGGAAAGGACCTGGCTGCAGTGGTGCAAGGGAGGTTTCTTCTGCCTGATTCCGGATAATGTTTACCACAGGTTTCTATCCCTGACGGGCCTTCGCCGGCTTACGTGGTTATTCGCCCTGCACCAGCGTCCGCGCCCTGAAATGCCCCTAAACAGGGAACTGTCAGTCCGCCGATCTGGAACTCCCTTTTATCCGGCTACTCCGGAATCTGCTTTCTTACCTACCTTCAGCCCTGCAACTGCGGATGCTGTCCGGATACTGCGGGAAAACGCGGAGTTGCGGCCTTACCATACCATAAACCATTGTCGTGAAGAATTTACTCCTCCTCTTTTGTTTGCTGTCTTCCGTTTTCCTGGTCGCTGCGGATGCCCCTAACTGGTTGCGTCATCCGGCCATTTCCCCAGACGGGCAGGTGATTGCCTTTACCTACAAAGGTGACCTCTATACCGTACCCGCTGCGGGCGGGGAGGCCCGCCAGTTGACGTTTCACGAAGGACATGATTACCTGGCTGTCTGGAGTAAGGACGGGACCAAAATCGCCTTCGCTTCCGAACGCTACGGCAATTTTGACGTGTTTGTCATGCCCGCCACCGGCGGGCAGGCCAAGCGGCTGACGTTTCATTCCAACGACGAGGTGCCCTACAGCTTTTCCGCCGACGACCAAACCGTTCTCTTTGGTGCCCTGCGGCAGGATGACGTGCAGCACCGGCAGTACCCGCATCGGTCCCAGTCCGAGCTGTACTCGGTACCCGTAGGGGGTGGCCGCGTAGGCCAGGTTCTTACCATCCCGGCCGAATACGTTCAGGTAGACAAATCGGACAACCTGGTGGTGTATCAGGACAAAAAGGGTGGGGAAGACCCCTACCGGAAGCACCACACTTCTTCCATTACCCGCGACTTGTGGACCTACGATCGCACCACCAAAACCCACCGCCAACTAACCACCCACCAGGCCGAAGACCGCCAGCCGGTACTGAGTGCCGATGAAAAAAGCCTCTACTTCCTGAGTGAGCGAAGCGGAACCTTCAACGTACACAAGCTCTCGCTGGAAGACCCGGCTAAAGTGGAACAGCTGACCGAGTTTTCCCTTCACCCCGTCCGTTTCCTGAGCCGGGGCGGAAACACCCTTTGCTTTGGTTTTGACGGTGAATTGTACACCCTGCGGGAAGGCAGCGCGCCACAGAAGGTAACCGTCAACATCGTTACGCAGGACAAGAAAAACAACGACCGCTTCCTCTCAATTAACGGTGGGGTAAGCGAAATGTCCGTATCCCCCAACGGAAAGGAAATAGCCTTCATCGCCCGGGGAGAAGTTTTCGTTACTTCCGTCGGGGAATCCTTTACGAAACGACTGACGAACACCCCCGAGCAGGAACGTTTCGTCAGCTGGGGCCCGGAAGGTAAGTCCGTCGTGTACAGCAGTGAACGTAAGGGCAAATGGAGCATTTTTGCTACCGAGAAAGTGCGGGAGGATGAACCCTTCTTTTATGCTGCTACCCTGGTCAAGGAACAACCGGTCCTGGAAAATGAAACGGACAACTACCTGGCCAAATACTCCCCCGATGGTAAGAAAATGGCCTACGTGGCGGGGCGTCGTTCCATCGTCGTCCGGGACGTTGCCACGGGTAAGGAAACCACCCTGCTGGGCGAAACAGAATTGTTCCACATGCGGGATGGCGATAAATATTTTACCTGGAGCCCCGACAGTGAATGGCTACTGGTGGAATGGGACCTGTTGCTGAACAACAGTGACGTATTACTGATGAAGGCCGATGGCTCCAAGCGCGTAAACCTGAACCGCAGCGGGTACTACGATTCCCGCCCGAAATGGGTCGATGGTGGAAAGCGGATGATTTGGTTCAGCAACCGCGATGGCTTAAAATCTTATGCTACCAGCGGTCGGTCTGAGCAGGATGTCTACAGCATGTTCTTCACCCAGGAGGCCTGGGATAAAGCCAACCTCAGCGAGGAAGACTACAAGCTGGCCAAAGCCGTGGAAGAAGCCCAGAAAAAAGATAAAAAGGACGGGGAGAAGAAAGAAGAAGATGAGGACGAAAAGGAAGAGGAAAAGAAAGAAGAAGCAAAGAAAAAAGTAGTGCCCCTCACCTTCGACTGGGACAACCTGGAGGAAAGAACCAAGCGGTTAACCATTCATTCTTCTGCACTCGGAGATGCTGTACTGGCTAAGGATGGTGAGAAGCTCTATTACCTCGCCCGCTTTGAGGATAAAATGAACCTCTGGAGCACCAACCTGCGCACCAAGGCCACCAAAATGGAACTAAAGCTGGGCGCCAGTTCCGGGCGCCTGGAATGGGATGCGGAAAGGAAAAACCTATACCTGCTCAGCGGCGGGAAAATCGCTAAGATAGATCTGGCCAAGAGCAAGCAGGAGCCGGTAAAGATCAGCGGGGAGATGGCATACGATGCCGCCGCCGAACGGAAGGTAATGTTTGATCACGTCTGGATTCGGACCAACGCTATTTTCTATCATCCGGACTTTCACGGAGTCGACTGGCAGCAACTGCGTACCGAATACGAAAAGTACCTGCCTTCCATCGGTAACTCTTTTGAACTTACGGAAATGCTTTCGGAGATGCTGGGCGAACTCAACGTCTCCCACGCCGGGGCGCGGTACCGCAGCAGCGGGTTCTCCAACCCTGATGCCACCGCCTCCCTTGGGGTATTCATGAATTACGCGCACCCTGGGGATGGTATGCTGATTGATGAAGTAATCACTGGTGGTCCCCTCGACCGGGCTGCTTTCAAGGTCGAGCCAGGCATGATCATCGAGTCCGTAAACGGCGAAGTAATTCAGCCAGACCAGGACGTGGCCCGGTACCTGAACCGGATGGCCGGCAAATTCACCCTGCTGGAAATCGTTGATCCGGCGACCAAAAAAAGACAAACCATTACCGTTAAACCGATTTCACTGGCGGAAGAGAACCGCTTACTCTACAAACGCTGGGTGCGGCAAAACGAGGAGGAGGTGCACGAGAAAAGTAACGGCACGCTGGGGTACGTCCACATTCCCGGCATGAGCGACGGCCCCTACCGCAGCATTTATGAAGACATGATGGGCAAATACTTTGACCGCAAGGCCATGATCGTTGACACCCGCTTTAACGGCGGCGGAGACCTGGTTGCCGACCTCGCCATGTTTTTTACCGGCGTACCCTTCATCAGCTACGAAACGGAAGCGAAGGTCGTCGGTGGGGAACCAACCTCACGCTGGACCAAACCCACCCTGGCACTCATCAACGAGGCCCAGTACTCCGACGGGCACTGTTTCGCCTGTGGTTACTCCGACCTGAAGATCGGGAAAACCGTAGGGATGCCCACGCCCGGTACTTGCAGCTTCGCCGGTTGGGAAGGTTTGCCGGACGGCTCCGTGTGGGGGGTCGTGCCCGTAAGCGCGAAGGACATTAATGGGAACTGGATGGAGAATAACCAGACGGAGCCCGACATCATGGTTAAAAATCAACCCGGAATTATTGACAAGGGTCGGGATGAACAGCTGGAAAGGGCCATCCTGGAATTATTGGCTGAAGTGAAGGAGTAATTCGCCTCCATCGTCCGGTAGTGTCCAAAATCCCTTACATTTAGCCAACGTTACTCCCTGGCGTTGAGACCAGGGCAATCGCAAACACGCTTAGCAGAGCCTCCGCTCGGCGGCTGAAGCAGGAGGAACGACTTGATTCGTCCGCCGAGCAGAGGCTCTGCTGAGGTTGGGAGCCCGTCTCTCTGCGGACGACCGCGCAGCAGCCCGGAACGGAATCAGCTCCTCGCATTAGCTTACGTGGGGGGCCATCCCCACGACACCGGCCGACGAGCGACTTTGCGTTACTCCCTGGCGTTCAGACACTGATACAGACACTTTACCACACCCCTATGTATTTTGAACTTCATTCCTTACCCGCGGAATTCGCCAGCACCACCTGTTATTTCAGGTTGCATTCGGATCAGGCCGTTTTGTACAGTCCGTTTTATCCGGACCGCCGCTCCGCCCTGGCGGCAATGGAAAAGCTGGTCCTGCAGCTGCGGGCCGAACAAGTAGGCAATAGCCCCCTGGCGGAAACGAAAAAAAACTGGACGCCGACTTTCTTTGGTAAGCAGCATCCTGCCGTCGGGACAGGGCTGGTAGTGGAAGACGAGGGTAAAATACATGACGTCAGATTGGCCTGGCACGAAGCGGCCAAGGCCACAACTTTCAGAATCGAGTACTGGGAGTTGGCCGATCAGGTAGCAGGTATGGAAGCCCTCACCGACCTGGAACTGGCGGAAACCGACCAGGATTACAACTGGGTGGCGATGGGCAGCAGTGTCCTGCACGTAGACAGCCGGAAGTTGCTGGGGATGTTACCGTCCGTGGGCGTCCAGGCCAACCTCGCCCGCACCCCCTGCGAACCCATCTTCAATGCTTTGCAGCCTTTTGTTTCGGCAGACCTGCCCCTGTTTCACGGACGTTCCAAAGACGTTGACGAAGTATACACCCTTCTTAAAAACAGAGTAGCCCTGCTGCTGTACGGCGGGCCCAGGGTGGGGAAGACCAGCCTGTTGCAATGCGGCCTGGCCAATAAGCTGCAGGCCGATACCGAAAAGTTGGTGGTCGTTAAAAAAGGTTCGGAAGATTTAATGACCAGCATCGCCACCGCCCTGCGGGAAGCGCTGCCGGAAGGGGCGCAGCTGCCGGAAACTGACGACCCGCTGTTGCTGACCGAAATGCTCGAAAAGCAGTGTGAACAGCGGCATTTTTTGGTCTTTGACCAACTGGAACACTTATTTGATCCGGCCATCTACGATGACGAGCGCATTGCTTTTTTTCAGTTTGTCCGGAAGTTGGTAGACAAGAACTCCCCCCTGTTGCGGGTTGTCCTCGTCCTGCGCGAAACGTTCCTGGCGGCCATCGCTGAATACGAGTCGGAAATGCCCGCCCTGCTCGACAACCGTTTCCGGCTGCTGCCCCTGAAGCAGGGGTCAATGGTTGACGCCTCCGTAAACCTGCTGGACGTACTGAAAGCCAAGGACAAACTCGCCGTTAAGGATTCCCAGGGCGTAGCAGAAAAAGTTTGCGCGCAACTGACCAATGACCGGGGAGAAGTCCCCATGCAATGTCTACAGATTTATCTGCACCAGTTGCACCAGAAGAGTTGTCAGGAAACGACCCCGGGGGAGGCGGTACCGTTGGACGCTGAGTTGGTGGACCGAATGGGGCCGGCCAGCGCCCTGATCGATGATTTTCTGGGACAGCGCATCCGGACGCTCCAGGAACAACTCCCCGGGCCCAAAGAGCCCAGGAACCCGGCACTGGAGCGGGAAATTCAGGAGTTGGAAGACAGTCGGGTCCACTGTGGTTGTAAGGAGAAGAAAAACCTGGTGGCCGGAGGAGCAATCATTGTGCCTCCGCCTACCAACAATTCCTGGTGGTGGCTTCTGGCCCCCTTGGCCCTGATCCCCCTGGCGTTCCTGACGTTCTGGTGGTGGGCCCAGCCCGAACCCCTGCCTGCGGCCTGCCAGGCAGCCATCGACGCCAATACCTGTGAAGCGTACGTGGATTACCTGTGCAACTTCGGAGACACCTCCGCTTGCGCACAGGGCCTCCTGGCTACGCTGGAGGCTAATGACTGCCGGGTATGGGAAGATTACCAGGACCTGCAGCTACTGGACGACTGTGCGGCCTACCAGGATTTCTACCGCAAGTACCGAAATTCCGGTATTTGTATGGATCACATCCGGGCAAAATTATTGGATTGGGAGTGCCCACTGGTCAGGGATACCGTTCAGCTGACCGTCCGTGACACCATCATCAAACGCCAGACGTTTGCGGTTCCCGCACCGGGAACTTACGGTAGTACTCCTGCCATTCCAACCGGAAATTATGGCCCGGAAGGGCCTCCGTGCAAGACTTTCGGGACTACCAATTTCAAGCGCATTGGCCCTATATGGGTGATGACGGAAGCGCTCTCTGGTGGTCCTTACCGCTGGGAAGACGCCCTGGATGCTTGTTCGGCCCGGGGCTGGCGACTACCCTGCGTAGGGGAAATTGACTACCTGATTGAGAAAATATACCGGGATGACCCGGACCGGGCCTACGCCATGCTGACGGGGACCAGCGAATGCTACCTGATCAATCCCCTGGAAGCGGAGCAGGGACGTATTGAATTCTGGACGGCAACGGAAGCTGATGACGCCGCGGCCTGGACTTACGTTTTTGACATTGCAGCACAGACCATCCGCCGGGAGTCAGCCACTCCGAAATCCGCGCGCCTTCCCTGTCTGTGCGTACAGAAAGAACCCAATCAGCAGGGCTCCGGCTTGCCCCCCTGCTACCAGAAGCAAATTGACCGCAGGCCGGCCAATTAAAGCCGGCACCCGGACAAGACAGGGGACCGGCGCCGCGTCATGCTCCGGCCATATTGTTGCACGAACGGCTACTCCCGGTTTCAAATCCGCACCCGGGCGGATTACCTTTACGCCATGGAGAAGATGATGCACAAAAACTGGTGGAAGGCCCTCGGGGTACTGCTCGTGCTCTACGGCATACTGGCCGGCATGTTGATTCCGCTAAAACCTAATTTAGTCAGTGCCAGCCCGAGGATCGCCACCCTGGGGGAAACGGTAACCCTGGAAGTAGTGGGGTACAATACTTCTTTTGGCGCGGACGCCGGTGCCGTGCAAGCGTGGCTGAGCGCAGGGGAGGGGCTAAGCCTTGCGGCCACTGACGTTGCCGTAATTGATGACCGCCAGGCGGTGCTTACCTTCGAGTTGCCGCCCTATTTACCGGACCGGGCCGCAGAAAAGCAGACCTTTCCGATCATTATCAACAGTCCGGCCGACGGAGCTTTTGTGGACCCCATCGGACTTACGGTGCGCCAGGAGAACGCCGCCGCCGATCAGGCTACGGCCGAGGCAGGGTGGAAAGCGACTGCCCTCCGGAAAGGTGACCTGACGAGTACCCCCTTCATCACCTTCCCTTACCGGGGGCACCTGGCGGAGACCATCCGCAACATTTATTTTCACGTCAGCCTGTGGTTTGCCATGATCTTCGTATTCATCGCTGCCGTCGTCTACGCTATCAAATACCTGCGGCGCTCCGGAGCCGCATCGAGTGAGCTGCCGGGGGTGGTCTCGCTGCGGGATAAGGCCGACTTTTGGTCGGTCTCCTTCACCAGCGTCGGGATGCTTTTCGGGGTCCTGGGGCTAACTACCGGCGCGGTGTGGGCCAAGTACACCTGGGGCAGTTACTGGAGCTGGGACATTAAGCAATTCACTACCCTCATCGCCCTGCTGATTTATGCAGGCTACTTTGTGCTGCGGGCCAGCTTCCCCGACCCGGAACAGCGCGCCCGCCTGGGCGCGGCCTACAACATCTTCGCCTTCGCCTGCCTTATTCCCCTCATTTACATCCTGCCGCGCCTCTCCGGCAACTCCCTCCACCCGGGGGCCGCCGGCAACCCCGCTTTCGGCGGCGAAGACCTGGACAACACCATGCGCATGGTGTTCTATCCCATCATCATCGGGTGGACCCTGTTCGGCTTTTGGCTCGCCACCGTAGCTTACCGGGCCAGGGTATTGCGGGAATCGGCCCTTTCCTAAGTCAGCACAACGACGCAACGCAAAGCTGAAGGCAATGCGTCCTGACGTAAGAATTACCTTTAACGAAACCGCAGCTGGTCCTTCCACCATAATTGTGCTTATGGCCACAAGCAGAAAGGCTGGCCGCTGATCCTAATTGCCACGGTCCTCCCACCGCAAAGGACCAGGTAGCCTGCCGCGGCAGCTGCCCAACGTAGCTATCCGCCCGATTGGCCAACGGAGTAACCGGACACCCCGACAACTATGAAGAATCATCTTTCATATTTACTCATCCAGCTTTTTCTTTTTATTCCGATGTTTGCTGTCGCGCAACTACCGGAACAGCAACTGATCGTCCGGTGGGAAGCAGGCCCTGCGGAAAAAACGCCGCAGCTTG
>JAUIIF010000125.1 GCA_030431945.1 Bacteroidia bacterium
CGCATACCTAAACCAGCGTGGTTTGGTACAGCCAAGTCAGCAGCCTGCTACTAAAATTTTCTGCGGGCTAACCAGCACAAAAACTGATTCCCTTATGCTGCGGGTCCGTCTTTTTGCGGACCTCTTCCGCGACCACGGCCCCGACCGCGTTGCTTCCGGTTCGGGTCTTTAGGTTGATCGCTGGCGGAGCGTTCGGCACGGGGGGCAGATTCTTCCCTCTCCTTGTGTGGCTTATCTGCTTTAGCTTCAGCACGGGGTTTTCCTTTACGGTTGCCGCCCCGGCCACCGCCGTCATCCCGCCGGCGATCAGCCCCGCCTTTACGTCCGCGGCTACCGCCACGGCGATCGCCACCACGACCGCGGTCCCGACCTCCCTCGTCCTTAAACCGTTCGGGTACCTCCAGGCGTTCCACCTTCATTTCCATCAGCTCTTCGATGGCCTTGAAGCGACGTTTGTCTTCGCGGCTGATCAGCGTGATGGCCTCTCCTTCGGCCGCTGCGCGGGCCGTCCGGCCAATTCGGTGTACGTAATCTTCGGCGTCGCCGGGTACGTCAAAATTGATGACCAGGTCAATACCGTTGATGTGGATACCCCGGCTCAGCACGTCGGTAGCTACCACGACTTGTATGGCCCCGGAGCGGAACTGCCGTAAGCGTTCTTCGCGCTCATTCTGGTCCAGATCGGAAGAAACGTCTTTCACTTTTGGGTTCCTCCTGGCCAGGCGTCGGGTCAGGTCCCGGACCGTTTTCTTCCGGCCGCAGAAGATGAGGATACGCTCCATCGTCTTCGTCTTGTCCTTGAGGATTTCCTCAATCAGGGCAATTTTTGCCCAGTCCGGAACATCGTAAGCCAGCTGTTTTATTTTTTCAGCCGGCTTGGAAATGGCAATGCTGATTTCTACCGGATTCTTCAGAATATCCCGGCTGAATTTGCGGATTTTCTGGGGCATCGTGGCTGAATAAAAGAGAATCTGCAGGTTCTCCTTCGGCAGCATGTCAATAATTTTAAGCATGTCATTCACGAAGCCCATGTCGAGCATCCGATCCGCTTCGTCGAGCACCAGGTGCCGCACTTCGCTCAGATCGGTGTAGCCCATGTCCAGGTGCGCCATCAGGCGTCCGGGGGTGGCGACGACTATCGGGGCACCGGTTTTCAGGGCTTTTTGTTCCTGGCCCATGCTGTGGCCGTCGCGGCCACCGTATATGGCAATCGAGCTGGTCTTGGTGTAGTAGCTGAAAGCTTCCAGTTGCTGGTCCACCTGCATGGCCAATTCCCGCGTCGGCTCCAGGATGATCGTATCCACTTTGGTGGCAGGTTCATCACTCAGCTTGGTAAGAATCGGCAACAGGAAAGAAGCTGTTTTACCGGTCCCCGTTTGCGCAACGGCGAGGATGTCCCGCCCCTGCAGGGACGGAGGAATTGCTTTGGCCTGAATCGGGGTACATTTTTCGAAGCCCATATCATCGAGGGCATCAAGGACATCATCGGAGATGTCTAATTCGTCAAAATAGACGACTTCTTCCTCCGCTACTTCGGGGGCATGGTCTGGGGTAGAATCCATTATGTTTTGGCTTGGATGGGGATGCGCAAGCCTTGTCTTCCCTGGCCTGCGGACGGATTAATAAATTGGGTAGCCGGCATTCCGACGCGGACAAAGATAAGCAGTACTTTTTTAGCATCGGAAACGCCGTTATTGCCGCGCACCTGCCCTCCACGAACCTCCCCCCTACAACCAGGCCTGTTTCTATTCCACCCGGTAGCGGCCTGCCGCCTAGTCAAACTGAAAAAGCTGATACTTGTCAATGGTGCGAATGAGCTGCTCCCCCAGCTCAGTAGCGTCGCCAAACTCGAGCTCGTCCAGACCGGCAGCCCAGCGCCGGTAATCGGTTTCGTGAAATTGCGTCAGGGCTTTATACTTTCCGGAGGTAATGTACAGGCTGTAGTCCCGAAAACTGGTCCAGGCATTTTCGTACTCGCGCAGGCACTTCCCCGCTACTTCACCCGTGGGGCCGGGCCAGTCCTTGCCGCAGGGCAGGTTAAAGAAATTATGCTGTTGGCGGGCAGCGGGGCTTTGCCCGGCGCGGGACAGCAGCAACCCCTTTGCCAGTACAATGCTCGCGGGAATACCGAATTTTTCCTGCTCCGTCTTGGCCACATTACTGAAACGGCGGATGAAGGCAGCAATCACTTGTTCCTCCTGCCGGGCCAACTGATCGTAATAACTGGGCCCGGAACTGCCCCCGAACAAGTTGAAGCGCTCCAGAAAACCAGCCTTCTCCTGCGCAACGACGGGGGCCGGGGCCGCTTCCGTCAGCACGGGACGTTCCAGGTTGGCCGGGGCAACCGGCACTCCTTCAGGCTGCCCCGCCGGGGCAACGGCAGGAGCAGGGGCCCCAAGTCGGACGTTGAAGTTTACTTGCTTGCGGGACAACATCAACAGCGCAGCGCCAATGATGAGCAGGCGAAGCCAGTGCCGCCCGGTGAAGGACAGCAAACGGGAGAATACAGCAGTCATTTTTTGCAACCTTTACGGAGGCACCTACCCTGGCCCCCGGAATTCACGGATCAATAAAACTTACAGGTTGTTTTTGAGTGTGTTCAGGAAGAATACCGGTGACAATATTTTTCCGTCTAACGCAAAGTTAGGGCAAAATAAATTAAACAACAAATTGTTTTTATTTTATTTTCACCTTACTCCTGGTTGGTTTTGGTGGCAACGAACGCCACTTCGCCCGCAGAAGTGAGTTGGTAGAAACCGGTACGGGTGGCCAGCAGCTTGCCGGTCAACTTACCCGGCACCAGCGGCCGCGCCTCTTGCTGGCGACGCTCCCACACCCAGTAACCTGTGCCCGTAAAGCCCGTCAGGTAGGGCGCGTACCAGCCCACCGTCCCGGTTTCCGGGAGCGTGACCCAGTATTCAAAACGGCCGTAGTTCGTAAAGACGGCCACTCTCGCAGTGGCAGCATAGTGGAGTAATACACGATCCTGGTCCACAAAAATGGCGGTTGGTTCTTCGGCCGTGTCAATCTCCAGGCGCAGGTCATTGCTTGCCAGGCGCGGCCGGCCGGCGGCATCCAGCAATTTCAGTCGGTAGTCCCACGAATCAAACACCCAGATGCCCTGATCGGTGGCCCGGGCCGCCGTTACGGGCTGGCGCAGGTGCGCCAGGCTAAAGAGGTCGAGCCGGCTCACTTCACTCAGGGTCCGGTCCAGTACCACTACGGTCCCGTAATCAGCGTAAAACAACAGTATCGCAAACGGGTTCGTCACGTCTACCACCTCCGGAGCTCCGAGGCTGCTGTCAAAGAATTCGAATTGGTTTTGCCCCAACGGGTTACCCGTTACCAGCCGGTCATCCGCCAGCAGGCGGTAACTCTTGCCGACCGGATCAACGAAGTAATCAGCCACCACTGCAGACGCCTGGGGCCGGCTGACGGCGCAGGCAATGAGGAGAGGGAAGAGCATTAAAATTCGCATAAGCGGGTGGACTGGTGCTGGAATAACGTTGAAAGCTGCACTTTTGTACCGTTAAGCTACCTTAAAGATGATGATTCGCCTGCTCCCTTTGTTGTTCTTCTTGCCCTTTTCCTGCCTGGCGCAGACTGCCAGCGACAGCACGGAAACCTACCACCGCCTGCAATTTGGCCTGGCTTTCGGCAGCATGAACCACGAAGTCAACTTCACCCCCAGCGCCACCGTCGAGCCTTTTTCCGGCGAAAACTACGGCGTCGGGCTGCGGTATTTTGACAATAAACTGGTGGGCTTTCAGGCGGAACTGAGCCTGAGTCAGGCCGGCTGGCGCGAAAACATTGACACCAGTTACGCGACGCTTTACGAGCGCAGATTTTCTTACGCAGAGTTGCTGATCCTAACCCAACTCAGCCTGGGCAACGGGACGGTTCAGCCCCTGCTGCAGGCCGGTCCTTACCTCTCTTTTCCGCTCAGCGATGCCTTTGATTTACCGCCGGGCTACGTCGCTCCGGAAAGAACTTTACCCAATTATTATGAGGCCGATTTTCCCTTTCGCATAAATTACGGGGTGCAGATCGGCGCGGGCCTCAACGTAGAGCTGGGGCCACTGACCATCCAGGCAGAAGGGCGTTTTCTGGCCGGATTCAGTGACCTTTTGAAAACCGGCACCACGGTGGCATCCACCAGTCGCCGGCAGGGTCTGGGCTGGCACGTAGGGGTGTTCTGGGCGGTCGCGCAGGATTAGTGGTCCCGTCCAGCCTGCTTAACCGCTCCGGATCCGGGCGCGGCCGCAGGTGCGGGGCGGGGGTTAAAGGCAGCCCTTCCCGTCGTTTGGTTTGTACATTAGCCCGATGAAGAAAGTTATCCTCCTACTCCTCACTTGCTTCTGGATCCAGACAGCATCAGCACAAACCCCGCTTGCGGATTCCATCCGATTAATTTTAGCCGAAGGCATTTCCGCCGGTGCTTTTCCGGGGGCACAGGTACTGGCGCTTCACCGGGGGGAAGTCCTGGTACACGTAACGGCGGGCCATCATACCTACGCTGGCCTGCGGCCGACGCGCAAGGACGACATTTATGACCTCGCCTCCGTCACCAAAACCAGCTCCGGTTTACTCTACCTCATGCAATTATACGAGCGCGGGGAGTTGCAGCTGGACACGCCGCTTGGCGACTTATTCCCGGTCTTTGCCGGAACGGATAAAGCCAGCCGGACCCTGCGGGCCGCCCTGAGCCACCGGGCGGGTATCCGGCCCTGGGTGCCCTACTGGCAAGGAACCCTGAAGGGAAATGCCCGGTATCCCTGGCAGAAAAACTGGGATACGCAACGAACGAACGACTATCGCTTTCGGGGCCGGACCCTGCGGCGGGACAGTAGCCGCCACTACCCCACCCGCATTATGGACGATCTCTGGCTGCACCGGAATTTCAAGGAGAAACGCATTTACCGGGCGATCCGGAAATCTCCCGTAAAACCGGAAGGCGACTACGCCTATTCCGGCCTGCTGTTTTACCTCTTACCGGAGTTGGTAGAACAGCAGACCGGGGAGGATTACCGGACCTACCTGCGGACGCAGTTTTACGACCGCCTCGGCGCCAGCACCCTCGGGTACCGACCGCTGGACCGTAACCTCCCGCTGCACCGCATCGTCCCCACTGAAGTCGACACCTTTTTCCGGATGGATACCCTGCACGGAGTCGTTCATGACGAAGGTGCCGCCCTGATGGACGGTATAAGCGGCAACGCCGGCCTTTTCTCCACCGCCGAAGACCTGGCCAGGTTGTACCAAATGCTGCTCAATGGCGGCACTTACGCGGGTACTACTTACTTCAAACCGGAGACCATTGCCACCTTTACGCGCCGGCACTATGCCGACGAAGGGAACCGGCGGGGATTAGGTTTTGACAAACCCCTGCTGGCGTATGACCAGGCGAGCAGTACCGTAGCGGAAGCCGCCTCGGCGGCCAGCTTCGGGCACAGTGGCTACACCGGGACCCTGGTGTGGGCAGACCCTGAACGGGAACTACTCTACATTTTTCTCAGCAACCGCGTCCACCCCAGCCGGGAACGCAGGGCCATCTACGAACTCGGCATCAGGCCGCGAATTCACACCCTCCTGTACCAGGCTATTGCTACGGAATAACCTGACCTGCTTCCTTAACCATGCTGAAACCCGGGCACCGCCCGGGCCGCCGCTGCCCGTAAGGCCTTTCGGTTAGTAAATTGGCACATAAGATTAAAAACGAATTGTGCGAAAATTCGCTATTTTGCCCCCTATGCAAGCAAAAACGCCTAACGAGAGGATTATCTTCGGGCTTAAGGTCAAGCAACTGCGCCAGGAACAAGGGCTGTCCTTTTCGGACCTTTCGAAGATGTCAGGAATGTCTTTGTCTTACCTCAATGAAATTGAGAAAGGCAAGAAGTTCCCTAAGCTGGACAAGGTGAAGAACCTGGCCAAGGCTTTAGGTACGACGGTGGAGGAACTGACGAACGGGGAATTAGGGCGCAACCTTGCCCCGGTTACCCAGCTGCTTCAGTCTAACTTTCTCAACGAATTGCCCCTGGAGCTTTTCGGTATTGAACTGAGTAAAGTGGCAGAAATAGTAGCCCAGGCCCCCATGCGGGTAGGTGCCTTCATCAGTACCCTGCTGGAGCTCTCCCGGTCTTATGCCCTCCGCGAAGAAAACTTTTATTTCGCCGCCCTGCGCTCCTACCTCGAGCTACACGACAACTACTTCCCGGAGTTGGAAAAGTCCGTAGACAACTTTGTGCAAAAACATAACCTGGGCGACTTACGGCCGGTGCCCCCACGGGTTTTGGGCAGCTTGCTGGAAACCCAGTATGACTATACGATTGTAACGGACGGGCTGGATGCACACCCGGACCTGAAAATGCTGCGGGCGGTCTTCCTGCCGGAGCAAAAAAAATTACTGCTGAACGGCGACCTGACTTTGGTGCAACGCGGTTTCCAGTTCGGGAAAGAGCTTGCTTTCAATCACCTGCGGTTAACCCAGCGGGCCAACACCAGCAGCCTGCTGCGCAGTCGCGTTTTTGAGGAAGTCCTGAACCACAGCAAAGCCACCTACTTCAGTGTTGCCCTGCACATTCCGTTGCAACCCTTTACGGAAAAGATCCGTGAATTCTTTGCCCTACCCGCCTGGGACGGAAAAGCTTTCCTGGGGCTGATGCAGCGTTTTAACGCAACCCCGGAAATGTTTTTCCACCGGCTCACCAATGTACTGCCGCAATTTTTTGGTCTCCGGGAAATATTCTTTTTGCGCTTTTTGCACGAACCGAAGACGGACGAGTTCACCATCGATAAGGAATTGCACCTGAACCGGCGTCATCACCCTCACGAAAACGGATTATTTGAGCATTATTGCCGGCGCTGGGTCAGCCTCAGCCTCCTGCAGGAGATCCTTGCTGAAGAAGATAAGGGAACGATCCGCATTGACGTACAGCGCAGTCATTATTACGCTACGGAAGATGAATACCTCTGCATCACGCTGGCGAGAATGGGGTATCCCCGTCCGGAAAAAAACGTCAGCGTTACGCTCGGTTTTCTGCTCAATGACCAACTCCGGAAAACCATTGCCTGGCACGCAGACCCGGCCATTCCCCAACGGCAGGTGAACACCACGTGTGAGCGCTGCCCTATTGAGGACTGTACGGAGCGTGCGGCCCCCCCGGTTATTGTCCAGAAGCGAGCCCGCTATCAGCGGATAAAGTCCGCTTTACAGTCTTTGTAAACAGGTCCACCTTATCTTCGGCCCGCTCAACCTTTTCAGCACCTGCGGCCGCGCCCCGTGCTTCGGATGGGAAAATATGAGCTATTTACCTGATATTGTGAGCAAAGCGAGTGTTGTCTGCCGCCGCTAAGTCATTGTATGTACCCGCTGAAAAAAATTCTTTTCTGCTGCCTGCTCTTGGCCCTCCAGGGGGCAGGGTATGCTCAGTTGGATTCCTTGTTGGATGTTCTTGATGCGGAACTGGACAAAAGGGATTTTTACCTGGCCAAAAAAGAAGCGGAGCTGCAATCTTTTGATGAAGCGCGGGAGCGGGCACAAAGCCTTGAGGAGCAGTTTGAGGTTACGCTCCATAAAGTCATGGCCCTGGAATCCTTTTCCTTTACCCGGGCCAATACGGAGGCAAAACGCCTGGCGCAGCTTGCACGTCAGCTGGATGATCCGCAAAAAATCGACCTCGCGCGCCTGAAAAAATCTTTTATTTTTCTCTCGGCCGGGCTTTTCAATGAAGCGCTGGACACGCTGAACACCATAAATCTGGACAACTTCTCCAACCGGCTGAAAGCAGAGTACTACGCTACCCGCGCCCGGTGTTTTATCGATCTTTCCGATAATTATCCCGACCTGGAGTTGAGTGAACGCAGCCGGGAGATTGCCACCAGCAATTTACAGCAAGCCATCCGGCACGTGGCGCCCGACACCATCGAGCTACTTTCCCTGAAGGGCTTCCTGGCCATCGCCCAGCGTAAGCCGCTCGACGGGGTGAAGGTCTACCACGCCGTCAGGAAGCACCCCGATGCCACCGTCCGCCTGATGGCCAAAGAACACGGAACGGTGGGGGTAAACTACACCTTGCTGAACATGCACGATTCGGCCAGGATTGCCATTATAAAATCTGCCATTGCCGACGAGCGTTCCGTTACCCGGGAAGCAATTTCCCTGGTACGGGTAGCGCGCTACGCCTACGAAATGGGGGACAGCGAGCGCTCCTCCCGTTACATAAAAGTCGGCTTAGAAAACGCCAACTTTTTTGATGCCCGGCACCGTAAGATCGAAGTACTCGAAATTCTTCCCTTTATCGAAGAGGAGCGGCAACAGTTGCTCCGGTCCCAGCGGCAGCAATTTATCATTTTCTCCTTCCTCCTGTCGGTACTGTTGTTGCTGGCAATCTGGCTGATCCGGCGGACCATCCTGCAGAACCGCGAATTGCAACAACGAAGAAAAGCCTTGCTGGATGCCTACCAGCAATTGCGGGAAAACAATACTGCGCTGCGGGAGTCTGAACGCATCAAGGAACAGTACATCGGCTATTTTTTCCAAACCAATACTAAGTTCATCACCACGGCCAAAAAGGTAATTGACAAGGCGACGAAGGCCATTTATGCGGCGGATTTCAAGGAAGCCAAATTCCAGCTAAAGTCATTCAATGCCAAACAGCAAAACAAACAGTTGCTCCGGGATTTTGACCAGGCATTCCTAACCCTCTTCCCTAATTTTGTTCCTCAGTTCGAGGCTTTGTTCCCCCCGGGTCATTCCTGGCAGGAAGCCGGGCAGGAAGAGCTCTCCGTTGAAATAAGAATATTTGCCCTGATGCGGCTTGGCATCAAAAACAACGATACCATTTCAAAAATCCTGGGCTATTCCGTCAACACCATCTATTCCTACCGGAGTAAAGTGCGCGGAAAATCGACACTTTCTAAGGAAGACTTTGATCAGGCCGTAATGACCATTTCCTCGACCCGCCCTCCCGTAACGTAAAATGCCGTCCCCGGAAAGGAGAACGGCACTGTTTCAAAACACTACTTTTCGAGTCGCCAGCGGCGAAAAAAATCATACTCACTATTAAAACCCGTCCAGCTAGCTCAGCCGAGTCAAAAAACGATCAGCTCGTTTTCGTGCTGCGACTCTTTAAGGACAATACAATAATGGGGCCTTCCCCGAAAGGATACAAGCAAGAAATGCGCATATATAGAAATATCGCAAACCAAATATAACTAACATCTTGATTTGCAAGATATTAAACAGACGCTTTCACGGGTCGAATATAGACAATATATAGAATTATACGACCTGATTACCAGGGTTTCAGCAGCGAAAATCGCCCATCAGGGGGTCGGTCGGGAAAAGCTGCGCGGTGCCCGGCGCCTAAAGTTCTTCCTTCAAAAAACGTCCCGTATGGCTCTCTTTTACCGTGGCCACCTTTTCGGGGGTTCCCTTCGCCACGAGGGTGCCACCGCCCCGGCCGCCTTCGGGGCCCATATCCAGGATGTAATCGGCCACTTTAATCACGTCCATCGTGTGCTCAATCACGATCACCGTATTGCCCTTGTCGACGAGCCCCTGTAAGACGCGCAGCAAATACTGGATATCTTCAAAATGCAGGCCGGTCGTGGGTT
>JAUIIF010000126.1 GCA_030431945.1 Bacteroidia bacterium
CCTTCAGTAACCTGGGCACTGCGGATGTAGTCAAGCAAAGAGGTTTTACCGTGGTCAACGTGACCCATAACGGTAACAATGGGGGGGCGACTCTGAAGATCCTCCGGTTCATCCACCCATTCTTCTTCTTCCTCTACATCTTCTTCTGCGGAGATGAACTCTACTTCGTGCTCAAATTCTTCCGCGACGAGCTCGATGATCTCGGCGTCGAGACGCTGGTTGATCGAGACGATCACTCCGGCGTTCATACACGCCATGATTACGTCTCCGACACCAACGTCCATCAAGTTAGCCAGTTCCTGAGCCGTGATGAACTCGGTTACCTGAAGCTTGTCAGTGGTGCGTTCCGCCTCGATGGCTTCCTGGCGTTCACGGATTCGCTCCCGGTTGTCCCGGCGCTG
Organism: Bacteroidia bacterium; assembly: GCA_030431945.1. Taxonomy (GTDB): domain Bacteria; phylum Bacteroidota; class Bacteroidia; order Chitinophagales; family Saprospiraceae; genus Neolewinella. The sequence goes on from JAUIIF010000126.1 coordinate 402, forward strand.
ACGCTGGCGTTTTTTCTTACCACCGCCGCCTTGCAGGCGGGCCATGGTTGCCTTGATCTTATCTTCGATCTCTTTGGCGGATACTTCGCGCGGCTCGTTGTTGCGGCTGGATCCACCTCCGGGGCGGCTGCCGGAGCGGCTCCGGTTACCTCCTCCACTTGGTGCCGGGCCAGTGGTAATTTTCTTACGCTTGCGCTTACGCCGCTTTTCGTCGGGAGATTCTTTTTTCTCGGGCTTGGCAATGTTGATCTTGCCCATCACCTTAAGGCCACGGAGTTCAGGGGCTTTACCCGCCCGAATAATGTCGGGTTGTGCGGGTTTAGCCGGCTGAGCGGGTGGCGGATCCGCTGGCGCCTTAGCCGCAGGTGCGGGGGCGGGCTTGGCGGGTTCCGGTGCTTTTTCCGCTGCGGGCCTTGCAGGTTTTACCGGTGCTTTTTCGGCCGGCTTCTTCTTGGCAGGTTTTGCGGAGCGCTTGGCGGCATCCAGATCAATCGTACCGAGGACCTTCAGTCCCGGGGCCTTGCGAGGCTCCGTTACCGGCGGGGTTGGAGTTGCTGGGGCTGCTTCCTTAGCGGGCGCCGGGGTTTCCGGTTTCGCTGGCGGTGCCGGCGTTTCCGTTTTAGCCACAGGAGTGGCTGGCGCGGCCGGTGCCGGCGGGGTGGCCAGCTTCGAAGCAGGCGTTGGCGGTGGCGGCGGCGGCGGCGGAAGCGGACGACCAGGAATTGGCGGCGGCGGTGGCGGCGGTGGCGGGGGAGGAGGGGCTGCAGTTGGTCGGGTATTAAACTCCATGGAGTCTGCCTTCCTCTTGTCCTGGGCGGCTTTAGCAAAAGCCTCCCTGACCACATTCTCCATCTCAGGGGTCAGCTGCGCAGTGGGCTTATTGTCCACGTCGAAGCCCTTACTGGACAGGTGCTCGACGATTGTCGAGGTGGCCACGTTAAGTTCGTTCGCTACTTTAATTAGTCGTTTACTCATTCGATCTTTTAAGCACGCCGATGTTTAACCGCGTTGTGCTGACGCGGGGCGATTTAGAACTGCCCTAAATAGCCGGGGGTATTCCTCTTTCCAAAACTACGTTAAGAGGAAAAATTCCGGAACAATTCCCGGAAGCGAGGCAAAGATAAGATAAAACTGGCTACAAAGGAAAAGGACCAGCAATATCAATTGCTCCAATACCTAACAATCGCATTTACCCGATAGTTGCAACACGCGATATCACCTAGTGTTCGCTGCCTGCCGGAGTAAAAAAGCGCCGTACCCGGAGAGGATACGGCGCGCTAATTATTTGTCAGCAAATCATCCCGGCAGGGACAATATTTACTCTTCCTCCGTTGCCGGCGCCGCTGGCGCAGCCGGTGCCGCTGCAGGAATCGCTTCAACGTCGTCAAATTCTGCCGCCAGAACATTCACGACATTGCGTACGGTTTCTTCTTCGAGGTCGGTACGGCGAACCAACTCTTCCACGCTGAGGTCCAGGACGGAGCGGGCCGTATCGCAGCCAATTGACTTGAAGGCTTCAAGTACCCACATTTCGATTTCGTCCTTGAATTCTTCCAGGTCAACGTCGTCGATTTCCACCTCGTTGTTGCGGTAGACGTCAATCTCAAATTCCACCAGGCGGCTGGCCAGCTTAATGTTGGTACCTCCCTTGCCGATGGCAAGGCTCACCTGATCGGGCTCCAGATAAACTTTCGCCCGTCTCGTTTCCATATCGAGTTCGATGTTGGACACGCGCGCCGGCGTAAGTGAGCGCTGGATGTATAGCTGGGTATTGTTGGTGTAAGGGATGACGTCGATGTTCTCCTGATTGAGTTCCCGGACAATGCCATGAATACGGGAGCCCTTCATGCCGACACAGGCACCTACCGGATCAATACGATCGTCGTAGCTTTCCACGGCAACCTTGGCCCGTTCGCCCGGAATGCGAACGATTCCTTTGATGGTGATCAGGCCATCCTCGATTTCGGGTACTTCCTGCTCCATCAGCTTGGCGAGGAAGCGCTCATCGGTGCGGGAGACAATAACCACCGGGTTGTTGTTGTTACGCATTTCCACTTCCTTGATGATGCCACGTACCATGTCACCTTTCCGGAAGTAGTCGCCCCGGATGGTCTCTACGCGGGGCATTACGAGTTCACGGCCATTAGCATCATCGATGACGAGAATCTCCCGCTTCAGGATTTGCTGCACCTCACAAAGTACCAGTTCGCCTTCCCGCTCGGTATACTGTTTGTAGAGTTCGTCTTTCTCCAGGTCCATGATCCGGCTGATCAGGGTCTGGCGCGCGGCCATGATGGACCGGCGGCCAAAGTCTTCGAGGAAAAGCTGCTGGTAGCACTCTTCCCCTACGTCGTAATCTTCGTCCACGGCAATTGCCTCAGAGTAAGAGATCTCGGAGAGTTCGTCGGTAACCTCACCGTCGGGTACGATTTCACGTACGCGCCAGAGTTCCAGATCGCCGCGGTTGGCGTTTACGATAATGTTGAAATTGTCGTCGGTTCCGAACTTCTTTTTAATCAAAGTCCGGAATACGTCCTCCAAAACCCGCACCATGGTGGGGCTGTCGATGGCTTTGCCGGAACTGAAGTCCTTAAAGATTTCTACTAAGTTCATAGCTAGAAGCTGATTTTTACGATGGCTTTTTTGATGGTGTCAAAGGGAACTTTTGTCTCTTCGATCACCGTTTTTTTTCTTTTCCCTTCCTGGCGGCGCACTTTGGCTTCCAGTACGAGGTGGTCGTCTTCCACGACGATTAGTTTTCCGGTATGCTTCTCCCCCTCTGTGGTCGTCACGTCAAGGTTCCGACCGATGTTCTTGCGGTACTGCCGCAGAAATTTCAGCGGCCGGTCAACGCCCGGGCTACTGACGTTAAGCGTGTAGCTGGTGCCGAGCGGCTGCTCCTCATCCAGGTAAGCTTCCACAAAACGACTGATCCGCTGGCACTTGCCAAAGGTCATGCCGGAGTCAGCATCTACGAAAACCTCCAGTTTGGTGTTCGTCTGGTTAACGTCCACCACGAAGCAGTCCGAGAATTCCTCGTTTGCAGCAAACATTTTTTCCAGCATTCCGGTGATGTGCTCTTCCATCAGGAGTAATTGCATTGCGTTTATAGGCCATTCTCTGCACCTGCGTCCGCGCCCTGAATTTCAGTAAGAGAAACTGAAAACCATGGGGTAAAGACATAAAAAAGAGGGAATCTAAACGATTCCCTCCGGGTGCTTTTAACGGCCTTGTGTTGCAAAGATAACGCTTTCTCCCGAAAAGAGTTGTATCGGCCGGCCTACAAAGAAACTGCTCCGAAAACGCGGGAGGTTTCCGGAGCAGCAATTTGGCATTGCGGGGCGACGGTGCGCGGGTGCAAAGTCAGTTGAAAAGCAGGGTTTAGATATCGTTAGGGATCAGTACGGTGTTGATGAGGTGAATAACTCCGTTGCTGGCCTGAATGTCCGTCAACACAAAATCAACCCGGCTGTTTTCCCCAGCGGCAATGAAGAAATTTCCGTCACTATCCGTCTGAATATTGATGGGGTCGTCCGTATTGAGGGTGGGGACTAGCCCGGCGCTGAGGTCGGTGCTACGAACATTTCCGTTCACTACGTGGTGGGTCAGTACCAGCGAGAGTTCCTCTACCGTCAGGCCTCCGGTTACGTCGGCAATGGCCTCGAAAGCACTGTTGACCGGAGCAAAGACCGTAAGTGGATCTGTACCGCTGAGCGCGCCCACTAAATCCGCCGAAATTACGGCACCTTCCAGTTCGGAAACGCCTGCGGCCTTTACGGTGAAATCGACAATGGTCTGTGGCGCGAGTACCTGGTCGACGGCGTGAATGACCCCATTGGTACCAAATACGTCTGGTACTACTACGGTAGCATCACCATTGACAACGACATCGTTGTTGCTACTGTTGACGAGCAACGTAAGTGCGGTGTTGTTGGGGCCGGAAGTGCTCAGGCTAGGGGCAAAATTGTCACCAGTAGCTAGTGAGCCGGCGGGAATTGCCTGGCCCAGTACGTGGTACATAAGCAGATTAGTCAGGTCCGTATCGGAGACCTGGGTGAGGTCGATATTGGCGGTAGCGAAAGCATCATCCGTGGGGGCGAAGATGGTAAAAGTACCGGCACCGTTGACGGTTTCGTCGAGCCCCGTGCGCTCCAGGGCGGCAATCAGGGTAGTAAAACGACCGTCGAGTCTGGCGCGGTCCAGCAGGCTTGGTGGTAGCAATACATTGTCGATGGCGTGAATGGTTCCGTTTACGGTTTCTACATCCGGGATGACTACCGTAGCTGCCGCGTTAATGGAGATCGTTCCCCCGTCATTATCTACGAAAAGCGGTAACTGGGCATTGCCGGGGCCGGTTGTGTTTTCCGTAAATAGCGTGGTTCTTCCGCCCGGAATCGCACTGGAAACGATATTGCTGCCCTGGATGACGTGGTAGGCCAGGATGTTGGCCAGTGCTTCGTCAGAGATCGTACTTAGATCGACGCCGAGGTTGGCAAAGGCTTCGTCGGTGGGGGCGAAAACGGTAAAGGTGCGGGTGGGGATGTCGAGTAGTGCATCAAGCCCGGTACGTTCCAAAGCGGCGGTGAGGGTACTGAATCGGCTGTCCGCAGCAGCAACGTCAAAGGCAGTTCCGATGACGGGTACTTCAGGACGATCATCTTCATCGTCGCAAGCAGTAAAACCGAAGAGCATAAGTAATAGGATGGCCGTCCATCCAAGGGATAGTTTACGCATAATGCTGAAATTTTGGGCGGAATGCACTCAGGTTAATGGGTTCAGGCAATTCCGCAGTTAAAGTTGATAGTATTACTTACTGGAATAGAGGTGAGGCATGAATTGTTCCTTGGGAAAAGCCCAAATATTGGCTACCTAACACACCTGCGTTAAAGTTGAAAATTACCTGGATTATTTACTAACGGACGGAGAATTGACCGCGTCTTAGGGCCTGCTTTTCTGAAGGGGGCCGTGAAGGAGATTGAATGCGGTTTTTACAGGCCTTCGGGAATAAGAACACTGGTGACTAAATGCAGCAGGCCGTTAGTTGCCTGAATGTCTTCAAACTGCAGGGTATGAGATTCTACGCTGGTCGTCCTGATGGTACGGCCGGTAAACAGCAGTTGATCACCCTGCAGGGTCGTCAGCGTACCGGGAAAATCATTAAAACGCGTTGACCGGCCCGCTACAATGTGGTACAGCATGACTTCGCGTAATTGCGCACTGGAAATAGGCGGGTCAAAGACAAAGTCGTTATCGATTGGCGCAAATACGGTGAAAAGCGCTCCTGACTTCAAGGTGTCCAGCACGGAGATCCCGCTCGTCAGCGAATCGGCTGCAGCCATCAGCACTGCGAAGTCCGTCAGCAGGGTATTTTGCTGAATCATGTCGCCTACCGTGGGGGGGCGTAAAACTTCATCAATGGTGTGGACGACGCCGTTGGTACCGATTACCTGATCGCCGACGAGCTGTGCCGTCGTGTTCAGGGTGATCAGGTCATTGGTCCGGTCAATAAACAGTTGGACGGGGTCGCCGGACGGGCTGTTGAGGTTGGCCGTGGTCACGTACAATTGTCCCGCCAGGATACTTTCCCGGGGCCTGCCGACTCCGGTAAGAATGTGATAAAGGAGAATGTTCTCCAGTTCCGTCGTGTCGATGGCGGCCAGGTTGATGCCGGAGCTGTTGAAAGCGGCATTGTTGGGCGCAAAAATGGTAAAGGTGGAACTGCCGGTAAGCGAGATGTCCAGCCCCGTCATTTCCAGGGCGTCGACGAGGATACTGAAGTCAGCATCGCCCTCAATAATTTCAAGGACGGTGCGGGTATCTCCCGGTGGTAAAACCGGGCCGTCGTCATCAAATCCGCATCCGGCAACGAACAGCAGCAGGACAAGCGATACGAAAGGGAATAATAGTTTCATAGTTCTGGAATTTGGGGAAAGCGGCCGGCGAAGATACGGGCGGCACTGAGAAGTGCCGTAATGGTACCCTGAGAAGCTACACGTAGAGAGAAGGTACCCTCTTTGGGAAAGACGCCTTTGGGCAGCGTCTCGTTGGTCCGGCGGGGCTACTCGTGTTGAACGGCGGGATCATCCCAGCCCTGATCGCCTGACTGGTCCTTCATGTGCTGCAGGGCGCTCTGAATCGAAAGGAACTGACGGGCAGCCCCCATCCGCTGCATAAGACCGCTTTTGTAGAGCTTGTCGCGTACGGGACCGATTATCCCGCAGAGGTATAACTCAATGTTTTTTTGTTCCAGCATTTCTAAAAACCTGCCGAGGACAAATAATCCGCTCGTGTCAATGTCATTAATGGTATGCCCATCAATGATGACGGCACGAAGCTGGTCTCCCCGGTCCCTGACCAACTCCTCCAGCTGATCACGGAAATATTCCGCGTTGCCAAAGTAAAGCTCCGCATCAAACCGGACGATCAGGACGGCAGGATCTGCCGCAGCGTTATCGAAGCGTTTCAGGTTCCGGAAGGCGTTGGTGCCGGGAATCCGGCCAAGTTCCGCCAGGTGCGGGCGGGCGGCGCGCCAGAAAACAAAAATGAGGGACAGCAGCACCCCTCCGGCAATTCCGTATTCCAGACCGGCAAAAAGGGTGAAAAAAAAAGTGATGAGCAGGGTGAGTAATTCTTTGGGGGCCAGTGTCCACAACCGCCGCATTTCACCTAAATCAAACAAATTCCGGACGGAGAAAATAATGACGGCCGCAAGCACAGGAATAGGGAGGTGGTAAAAAAGCGCAGTAAAGAAGAGAAGTACGAAAAGCAGTAAGGCAACGGCAATAAAGTTACTGATGGAGGTACGCCCGTTGTTTTCTTCCACGACGGCGGAGCGACTGAAGCTGGCGGAGGTAGGAATGGCCTGAAAAAAGGCGCCGGCGAGTTTACTTAACCCCAGTGCAATGGCCTCCTGGTTAGGCATAACCCGGTAATAATTATGTTTGGGAGAGAAGGCTTTGCCAATCGAGAGGGTTTCGATGAAACTGATCAGTGCCATGACGACGGCAACCGGAAGGAGCTCGCGGATGACGGCCCATTCTATTCGTGGCACCTGGAAATCGGGCAGTCCTGCGGGAATATCGCCAACGGTGGCTACCTCCCATTCCTGCCCCAGTAACCAGATAATCAGTGTTGTTCCGATAATGATCACCAGGGTAGCCGGGAATTTTTTGGGGAACCAACGCCGGGTAGCGGCCATGGAGCCTAAGGCAAGGACTCCTAAAAGGGCAGTTGGCCAGTGCAGGTTCGGCAACCCCGTGATAAGGGCCAGGAGGTCTTCGTGAAAATACTTGGTCGACCCGGTGTCAATGCCCAAGAGGGCATCCGCCTGCGAAACGGTAATCAATACGGCGGCGGCAGACACGAAGCCCGAAAGAACGGGGCGACTAAGCAGGCTGACGATGCCGCCAAGGCGTAGCAGACCGAATATAAGTTGCAGCAGGCCGATCAGCCCCGCCAGTACCAGTGCATATTCCAGGTACGCCGCGGAGCCCGGAGCGGCAAGGTCGGATAAGCCGCTCAGGCAAAGTAAGGACGCCAGGGCCGTTGGCCCTACGGAAACGTGAGGAGTGGAGGCGAATAAGCCATAAATCACCATCGGGACCAACGCCGCATAAAGCCCGTACACGGGGGCTACCCCGGCCAGCATGCCGTAAGCCATGGCCTGCGGGATGAGCAGAATGCCGAGCGTTAGCCCGGCGTTCAGGTCAGCCAGAAAGCCGGATTTGCCGTAATGTTGCGGGCGGGGAAACCAGCGGGCCATGAGGGAATTGATGATTGAGGCCACAAGGTAGGCACCCGCAACGGGCTATTTCAACGGGCGGGGAGAGAACACGATAATTTGGTTCCCGTGGCCCCGCTTCGCATCTTCGCACTCTATGGGCAAAAGTTATCAATTACGGGAGGTGAAGGATCTAGCTCCGTTTCACCAGGTTCTGGAGGAAGTCTACCGGGGGAACCCGCAGTACGTCTACCCACTGCGTGGGGATATCGAAGGGGTGCTGACGGAGCAAAACAAAGCCTACGACGGCACCAACCTCAAACTGTGGATCGTCAGCGAAGAAGGGACGCGACCGGTAGGCCGCATCGCGGCCTTTATCGACCGCAGCCGCAATGAAGAACTGGAGCTGCCGGTAGGCGGCATCGGTTTTTTCGAAAGTATTGAAGTGGACGAAGTGGCGGAGCTGCTTTTCAACGCCGCCGAAAATTGGCTGCGTGATCAGGGAATGCACGCGGTGGACGGCCCCATCAATTTCGGGGAGCGGGATAAATTCTGGGGCCTTCTTACCCGGGGGTGGTACCGTCCGATTTATCAGGAAACGTACAACCCGCCTTACTATCAGCGAATGTTCGAAGACCGTGGCTACCGACCCCACGAGCAGTGCCTGACGATGCGGGGAGTAGTGGCGGAGTTTCCGGGAGAACGGCTCGCCGGCCTGGCCGGCCGGGTGCGGGAACGCTACGGACTCTACACCCGGCAAATCGATAAAAACAACCTCCGCCAGGGCGCGGAGGATTTTGCAGCGGCCTACAATTCGGCCTTCAGCCACTGGCCCTACTTTAAGCCACTGACCGGAGACGATATCTACCCCACCTTCCAGCAGATGAAGCCCATTATGGACCCGCACCTCACCTGCCTGGCCTACAATAAAGAGGATCGCCCCATCGGCCTGGCCGGCCTGATCCCCGATATCAACTGCTTCATGAAAGGGGTAAACGGACAGCTGAACTGGAAAGGATTACCACGTTTCCTCTGGCGCCTGAAGTTTCAGAAAAAGCCACGCAACTGTAAGGGTATAGCCTTTGGAATCGTGAGCGATTATCAGCGCATGGGCGTATACCCCCTGCTGGTTGACGCCATGTTCCAGAGTGGTAATCAACACAACAGCCGTACGTACAAGTACGTCGACCTGGCCACCATCCGGGGCCACAATACGGTGATGGTGAAAACTTGTCAGCAGATGAACACCCAGGTACACCGGGTCCATATTGCCTACCGGAAAGCGCTGGTGCCAACGGCTACCTGGGAAAGTTTCGCCATGATGGACGTAGAAAATGTAGACCTGGGCGTATACGGGGTTGCCGCCCTGTAAGCTACTTTGTGGCAGGCGCTTTCAGGCAGGGCAAGCTCCTGTTCCCACGCCGTAAGGTACGAAGTGAGCGTAGGGGTGGTGCCTGCTTTTTTCTTCAGAAAGCACGTC
>JAUIIF010000127.1 GCA_030431945.1 Bacteroidia bacterium
GAAGATAAGCAGGCCGTCTGATTTAGCCCGGCCCCCGGCTGCTGCGCGAACAAAAATCAGCCACTGACGTACTACCACCAAACTAAAAACAATGAAACGTACCGCAAGCGCCGCCTGGGAAGGCGATCTGAAAGCCGGCAAAGGCACTGTATCCACCAAGAGCAAAGTGCTCGACAACCACAATTACTCCTTCCGCAGCCGTTTTGAAGACGGCACGGGGACCAATCCGGAGGAACTCATTGCCGCCGCCCACGCCGGCTGCTACAGTATGGCCCTGAGTAATATGCTCGCCGAAGCCGGCCACCCGCCGACTAAAGTGGAGACCAAGTGTACCATCGACTTTCAGGACCTGACCATCAAGGAAAGCCACCTGGAGGTTACGGCCGACGTGCCGGGCATCGACAAAGATAAATTTGCGGAGCTGGCCCAGGCAGCCAAAGAAGGCTGCCCGATTTCTAAGGTGCTGGATACGGAAATCACCCTTTCGTACACTTTGCAGTAGCGGACCGAAGCTCGCTCGCCGGCCGAAACGCGAGGAACGAGCTGGTTCATCCGCCGAGGGTGCTTCAGCCTGGAACGGTACCAGCCCATTTCCCGCCTGACGGTCGGCAAGCGAGGTATTTTGTAGTACCTTGAATGGTCTGACCCAACAGTACTGCACGTGAAACGGATTTTCCTGACCATTATCGGCGGTTTCGGCCTGATCGCTTTATTCCTGGGCCTGGTTCTCGGCTGGAAGGAGTTTCGGGAACGGAAAGAACACCAGGCTTTCATGGCTACCCTGGTGCCTTCTGCGGCTCCTAACGTCCTGAACCTGCCCGATACCATTAGCCTGGATTACCTGGGGGAGCAGCGGGACGTCTACGTTTACCTGCCTCCGGACTACCACGCAGAGGACACCACCCGCTACCCCGTATTGTACTTTTTTGACGGAGACAACCTCTTTGATGCCGTTACGGCACAGGGGACGGAGTGGGAGGCGGACGAAGTGGTGAACGCTACGATTGCCGCCGGTGGCCCGGCGGCGATTCTTGTGGGGGTGCCCGCCAGTGAAGATGACCGTTCCCGGGAGTACAAGCCTTTCCCTTCGCCCCACGTTCGTTTTGAGAATACGGTGTACGGAAAGGAACATATGGCCTGGTACGCCAACGAGCTGAAAGCCTGGGTAGACGAGCGCTACCGTACGCTGCCGGGGCCGGAGCATACCGGAATCGGTGGTTGCTCACTGGGTGGCCTCATGGCTTACTATGGGTTGATGGAATATCCGGAAGTGTATCATCTCGGCGTCGTTTTTTCCCCTTCCCTGTGGGTGGATGAGGACAGTACTTTCGTTCTGCACGAAAGGCACCCGGATTTGAGTAAGGTCCGGATGTTCCTCGACGCGGGGGAGCTGGAAACGCCAACGGTGATCAACGCAGAAAAAGCCAGGGACCTGCTGCTGGCCGCAGGCCTGAAAGAAGAGAACCTGTACTTTGACGTAGAGCCAGGGGAAGGACACTGGCATATGACCTGGCGCAAGGGATTTAAAAAAGCTTATCCGTGGATTCTGGAAGGGGGAAAGCCGGAGCGGTGACAACTCTTTTGCGCGTAATACCTTTATACTTTACACAGGTAAGAGCACACTGCTAGACAACTACTCCCTCGCGGCGGACGACCGCGGAGCAGCCCGGAACGGCATCAGGCCGCTACGCGTCCGCTTCGGCCGACGAGCGCTCGCATTTGTCTAGCAGTGTACTGGTAAAAGTATAGTAATTATGCCCGCTGCGTATTCCGCTGTTATTAGCCGCTTGGCGTCATTAGGCGGGAAACTTCTTTTGGTGGATGCTATTGGTGCCATCCTCTCAGCTACGTGCTTGTTTTTTGCTTTTTTGCAGTGGGATAATGTTTTCGGAATCCCCCTCAACATCCTCTGGATATTAGGGCTGCTGGCTGCGGTATTTGCCCTGTACTCCTTAGTGTGTTATTATTTTGCCGGCCAGGATTGGCGGATGTACCTGTGGCTGATCATGATCGCAAATGCCGTCTACGGCTTCCTGACGCTGAGCATCGTGTTGCTTTTTTTCAGTACCCTGACGTTTCTGGGGCTAAGCTACTTCTGCCTTGAACTGGTGGTGCTGTCACTCTTGATTTACGTGGAAGCGAAAGCACTCGGCGCAGGATGAAGTGCGGCAGAGCACCTTATTGTTACGGATCACCAGCCCGGAAACCTTCGTAAGACAAAGCTTTAACTGCCGTTAGTGAAGAAGCTTGTCCACTCCCAAAAAAAAGCAGGTGTAACTTATCAAGGCCAGCGTTCGTGTCATTACTAAAAAGCCTATGTTCAGGTCAGTACTTCTCTGCTTTTTCGTCCTTTTCCTTGGCACCAGCGGCCGCGCCCAAAAAGAGCGTACGCCCGGAATGCCACGGCCTGCCGCTGCATTTGATTCCCTGAACCGGGAGCTGCAGGTTATTGCTGACAGAAACGATATTGCCGGCTTCGGTGTTGCGCTGGTGACGGCGGAGGGAGTTGTTTTTGAAAGCGGATACGGTTATGCTGACGTGGTGGAAAAGCGTGCTTATACGTCCCGTACGGTCCAGAACATCGGCTCCATTTCCAAAACCTTCATCGGAGTTGCCCTGGTGCAGGCAGAGCGTGCAGGATTGCTTTCGCTGGATGACCCGATCAATAAGTACCTGCCCTTTCGGGTCGTTCATCCCCGTCATCCCGGAGTGCCGATTCTACTTCGGCACCTGGCCAACCATACTGCCGGAATACATGACGGGAAAATGTACAACAAGGCCTACTCCCTCCTTACGCCGCTGACGGTGGCTACAAACCAAGTGCCGGCGCGGGAGTACCGGGAAATGCGAAAAATGGCGGGTAATGAATTTATGCCGTTGGAAGCATTTCTTAAGGCATTTCTGACGCCGCCGGGGAAGTTTTACCGTAGGCAGAACTTTACGAAAGAGGCACCGGGTACTGTTTACCGGTACAGTAACGTAGGTGCGGCCCTGGCGGCGCACGTACTGGAAGTTGCTACGGGGCAGTCCTTTCCGGAATGGACAAAACAGCACATTTTTACGCCGCTGGAAATGGGTAATACGGGGTGGTTTGCCGAAGACGTTACACCGGAGAGTAGGGCAGTACACCATTTTTCAAATGGTATGCCCATGCCCGACTACGTTTTGAGTACCTACCCAGACGGTGGTTTGCTTACCAGTGTGCATGACCTTGGCCAGTTTTGCGCCCAGGTAATTGCGGGAAGGGCCGTGGGAAACGCTGCGCTTCCTGCGGAAGGGTACGCCCGACTTTTTCGTGATCCTGTAAGGGTCCCCGGAGAAGAGCAAACCTACGGGATCTTCTGGGAGCAACTGGACTCGGGATTTTATGGCCATACCGGCGGTGACCCGGGGATTGTGACTATTATGTACGTAAACGCGGAAAGTGGGGTAGGGCACCTGGTATTTTTTAATGGCCACACCAAGCGTCCGGAAATGTACATGGAGGTTTTTCGCCAGGTGCTGAAATGGGGGAAGCGGTGGATAACGAGCGGGTAACGGAAAAAAAGATCGCCGGCAGCTGCTGCTGACGACGATCAGAATAGGGAAGAAGGTGTTTACTACTTACCGAAGGGGGATAGCCTTGGCTTTTTCCAGGCCGTATCGGTATTTATAGGAATTTGCATCACTTTTGGTGATGAAGTCACCCATAATCAGCACCCGGTAGTAACCATCTCCGTAGTCGGCAACTTGTACAAGGTGTCCGTCCTGCGAAAGCCGGTCGCGATTCTTGAGCGCGTTATCGATAAGGCCGAAGGCACCGTACTGAAGGGCGTAGTTGGCGAAAAATTCGGGTTGCCTGGCTGCGGGGGAGTAGTTTCCCGCATCGTTAGTTGGAGGGTTCAGGTCGATCTCCTGGTTCCGTACATATTTTTCCGGGCCCTGGCGTTTAACCGGAGGCGTAGGTACGTTCTCTGGTTCTGCAGGCTGGTAAGGCTCCGTACTTTCTGGTGCTTCGAAAATTTCAGGTTTGGCAGCGGCGGCAGAATTAAGGGCATCATCCTGGCGAGATATTTCTCCCCCCAGGCCGAAGACCACTCCGGTACCGAGCAAGGTAATGAGCACAATGGCAACCACGAAGTTGCCTAACGCGCTGCCACCATTGCCATTACGAGCCTGTGGCCGGTACTGCTGCGGGAAGGCCGCCGGGGGCTGGTAAACTGGTGGCTGGTAAGGCGAGGCAGCGCCGAAGAAAGTACCGCGAAAAGCTTTGATGAGGGTGACGATGGCGAGGAAGCCGATAACGAGAACGGCCAGAGCAACAAAGCCACCGAAGAGGAGGTAGGATAGGGCTTGATCGTGCATAACTGGTTTAGGTTTTGAGTGAATATGTGGGAGAGAGCGTTTCTTCTCTCCCCCTTTGCTAATCACAAATCACGGTTCCAGCGGACAGCTATGCACTAGGATAGAATATAATCATTCCACCCTTATCTGAATTACTAACGGTATTTATATTTTTTACGAATGACTCTGGCGAATAAAATTTGACGGTTACGTTTTTTTTCAAAAAGCACCGGTAAGTTTTAGAATAACCGTTTGTAATTTTTTCAACCTCCCTGCTTGTTGAAGGCTTTAATACCATTTACGCGTTCAGCAAACAATAGGTCATGGTGAATAAGTTCCTGCTTTATGGCAGGAATATCCCTTTCTACAGTACTGCCGTTAAAAACAGACGCTACAACGAGGGAATTTCTTGACACCCAGGGTAATATATTGGCGACATCATTAGTTGAGGAGATCCTGTTTTTAGCCCGGCCAAAAATAAGGGTATTGAGAAATGCCTGGAAATAAGTCATTTTTGCATTAAGCAATAAATTACTTGGCCTGTCCTTTTCGTGTTTTGCGCGCTTACTGATGTTTTCGATGTCTTTAAGGCTGGCCCGGGCGGTAAGGAAGCGTTCGGTGGCACCGGCGGCCCAACTGGCGGGGTCGTATTTAAGTTCTTTTCGGGAAATAATGCTGATGCAATATTTCATCATGTCCTCAAACTGAGCATGACTTATATTTCTTGTCGAGTTACATATGACGCCGATTAAGGGATGCCAGTTGGTACTTTTAAAATTCCTTTCGAAGTTGATGATTCGTTCCTTGATCCAGTCAATCTCTATCAGGTCCAATTCTTCACCTACATCAATTAAGATGAGGTTGGGTTCTCCTTTGGTTACTTCACTACTGAATAATAATTTTAATACTTGATTGACATTCGACAGGGAAACTGTCGGAAACTTATTTTCTACAATTCTTCGGTTGTTCAGGCGACATCCATCATTTTCGATGTTGAGAAAGTTGAAAGTTTCTTCTGCCAGGTCCCAGTCATCAGTGTCACTGATCCATAATGCCTGCCAGTCGGACATTTTGTTTCTTTTTCCGAACTGTTTAGCGGCTAAGGCATAAGCTGAAATTTGTGTGGACTTCTTAAAGCCATATACGCCCACAACGGGGAGAGCTCTGTCGTGAAACAGGTCAATTGCACTATTCAATATCTTAGCAATACTTTCAATCCAGTCTTCCTGCCCGGTTTTGGCGGTACGGTAAATTCTGGGCAAATGGTGGTAAAAAACGTAGGGTATATACCTTAAAGACATGAGGATAACCGGTCCGTTAAAACTGGCGAAATCGAACCACTCAATATACCGGTCCCCGAAAACGCTGTCGCCAGGGCCAAAAATGTCGATAATTGCCGCATCAAAATCAGATTGGTACCAAATTCTTTTATTACTCTCTTCTTTCGTTATGGTGCCGTTTTTGAGGTGGTATGTTTGAATTGGTGGGTCAATATCCTCCAGGAACATCGGGCAGTAGGGCGCTAATTTTTCGTCCGGAAGCTTGCTGGGGAAAGCCGAGTCGAACAACACTACTTTTGCCTCAAAATTTAGTGAGTTCGCCAGCGTGGAGATAATGACGGAGACATAGTCTTCCGTGTCTTCGAACATTAAAATGGTATAAATCCTATCCATGATTCTTCTTTTTTATGGGTAACCAAATTTCTGTCCAGCATTTCTCTCCGTCAGCAGACATGTACAGCCGTTTATTGATTTTCATATCTGCAGTCAGGGCATTAAAAAGCATTATACCTATTCCGTGATTGCTTTTTTTTCTAGGTACGGGAAAGCCGTGTAGTAATGAATAGTATATTTTGAAGCCCTGCAGGTCTCCAGTTAATTTTTTTATGGCTTCCGGCTTCGTCGTTTGCCGGTATTTAATGGAGATGTACTTATCCGTAAGGGTAAAAACAACAGAGGTGACTTTGCTGGCATACTGTTTTATGTTGGAAGCGGGTTCTTGCGTAATGAAATTGGCAATTTTATCTTCCAGCGGGACATAAATGTTGGTAGGTAATTCATGTAGGATTTCAAGGCGGTCAACGTATGAATATCTTTTTCCATCATTGTTCTGGGTAATAATTACCAGGCGAAAAGTCTCCTCTTCTGTCATGTTGCGGTTTCTGAGGTCACGGACCACAGATTTTCGATCACGAATCAGGCTGGTTATATATTCTTGAAGAGAAATTGATTTGTCTTCGGTTTCCTGGGTGAGATACTTTAAAACAGTTTGCAGTTGGTGGGTGATGGAAGCCCAGACTTTAAAGCCGGCAGGACCTTCGTCTCGGAATGCCCGGTCAAATGATTTGACCAGGTCAATCGTATTTCCAGTCGTCATCGTTTTGGAGATGTTGTAGTGATCAATCTGATTGCGCAGCCAGGATAATTTTGTCCCTAACTTTGACGCCAGTTTTTCTATTCTTTGATCCTTCCAATGTTGACGCCTTATGTAATCCGAGGTGTTTACTTTTTTCCCTTTCAGATAGCTTGGTAAATAACTGTCCCAGAAATTGGGTACGGGGGAATAGAATACGGCAACCGCTTCGGCGAAAGTGTCGTTTCTGCTGGCGGACTCATCAATAAATTCATCCTTGAAGTCTAGGGGGACGTAAAGAACAGATGCCATGCCTAGATAGGTTTCGTCGTAGGTACAGATTGACTTCACCGTTCTCGACGCCTGAATACTGATTCCGTTTTTATTCTCTTGCAGGTTCTTAAGATTGGGGATATACACAATTTGCCCCTGTTGGTGCGCAAGTGATTGAAACCCCATTTGTGGCTCATCTTTCATTCTTACCGAGTGGCCGATGTTGAGTAAGCTGTGACATATCACCCGGCCTGCCTCTTGCCAATTGCTCAACTCTCTATCCGTAAGGTTTTTGGGGTTAGTGTAATTCATTAATAAACCACCAGGTGTAGACTTTTGCCTCTTGGCACTGTAGCTGGGGGGATTTAGCCAGATCGTCTCTACTAGTCCTTCAGATCCCTTGGTGGCGTAGTTGAAAGGACTTGGCATGAAAACAGTAGGGTCATTCGGAGAAAGAACCAGGGACAAATAAAAAAATACGGGATACTCCTGACGCAATACGACCGGACGAAATACCTTAAGCTCTTCCGAGATACCCTTGTCTTTCCAGTAAGCAACTACTTCTTTTCTGTCTATTGATCGTCCTGCTTCCAGAAAAGCAACTTCATGGTCTTTTTTCTCAATTTTCATGTTGTTGAGCACCAACCTAATGCTCTTGTTAACCTCGCGGTAAATCCGGGAATCAAAGCGAAGTGAAGCATCTAATGTAGATAGCATATGAGACAAAACGTTAGCAGGTGGAATGAAGCGTAGGTGAACGTGAAAATAGGGAGCAGCACCAAGAAAATCTATGGTGGATACTATTTACCTACGGCGGATGTAATTTTTACCAACGCCTGATTTTTATCAATCGTGGCCTCCCCCCAACAACTCCAACACCTCCTTTACCGGCAGGGCTTCCCGCCGGTGGCCTTCCCGCCCGGTCATGGTTTCAGCGGCAAAGAGGGAGTTGATGATGGCCTCCTCCGTCGCTTCGATGGCCGCCAGGAAAAGCGGGGATACGTTGCCGTTTGCCAGTTCCTGTACGGTACGTACCCGCTCCCTGCCGTCAATTTGATTGGCCGTCGCCGTGGAGAACGCAATGACGTAATCGCCACTGCCATTGCTGGCGATGCCCCCGGTACGGGCCAGGCCCAGCATGCAGCGTTTGGCAAGCCGCTCCAGGTTGCGGGGGCCGAGCGGAGCATCCGTGGCCACTACCATCATACAGGAGCCGTCCGCATGGCTTTCCAGCGCATCTTTGAAGTAGTACTGCCCCAGCTTTTTCCCTACCGGCACGCCCGCTATCTGCAGGGTGCCGCCAAAGTTGGTTTGTACCAAAACCCCGACGGCATAGCCCCCCAGTGAGGATGGTAAGGAACGGCTGGAGGTGCCGATGCCCCCCTTCCAGCCAAAACAACTGGTACCGGTGCCCGCCCCCACATTGCCTTCTTCCACCGGGCCTGCCTGGGCTTTCGCCAGGGCAGCGAGTACGTGAGCCTCCTGAATATGCCGACCACGAATGTCATTGAGAAACCCATCGTTCGTTTCCCCGACGACGGCATTGACGCTGCCGACGTTTTCGTTGCCGGGCTGTTGCAGGCAGTTCGTAATCAGGGCATTCATGGCCGTGGGTACACTCAGTGTATTGGTCAGGACAATCGGCGTTTCCAACTCTCCGAGTTCCCTTACCTGGCTGTAGCCGGCTAATTTCCCGTAGCCATTTCCCAGGTAAATGGCGGCCGGCACTTTTTTACGGTAGAGATCTCCGCCGTGCGGCAGGATGGCGGTAACGCCCGTGCGCAGACTGTCGCCGGCAATCAGGGTGACGTGGCCGACCTTAACACCAGGGACGTCCGTAATGGCATTTAGCGGGCCGGTGGACATGACGCCGAAGCGGACACCCAGGTCTCGGGGGCGGGATTGAGCCATCAGGGTAAGGTTGAGGATTAGTAACGGAAGCAGGAACCATTGTTTCATGCCCTTAACATAATGAACATAAGTTAACTACCGGGCAAAGCAGGGGGCGCTGCTACGGCTGTTCACGGCAAAGGAAAAACCGGCCAGCGCTCCAGCGGGCCATTCACCGAGAGAGCGGACCGCTCAACGGATGGTGCTCGCCTGCGGGCAGGGAGGGCCGCATCTTTACCCTCCATAAAACAAATAACCAATGAAATACTTTCTGCTTACCTGCTGCTGTTGCTGCGGTTTTCTCTTATCCGCTCAGTCTACGCCCCTGGCTGATGATGGTCCTGCTTACGTGCAGGGCCCCGTATACAAAGTTATCAACGCCAGCCAGGGACCCGTCATCCTGTGGGAAGGCCGGCCGGTTGTCAAAGGACAAGTTGTCAACACTGCACCCGACCTCCTGACGGTATACCCTCCCAACGATACGGAAGCCCGCTTGCTGGTTTACCTCCGGCCCGATGGGCGCATGAAGCGCGTCGTTGACCTGGCGTACGAGCATGATCCACGCAAAAAAGGCAGCGCAACGGAGTCAGAGGAAGTTGCCTACGACAATGCCGGCCCCCTGGAACTGACGTTTAAGAATGGAATGCATTTCACCTACGAGAATGGTGTAGCCAGTGCTTATCTGGACGGGGAATGGCTTACCGTAACCGGCCGGAAGGGGGCGTACCGGATCCAGACGGACACTTTTGAAG
>JAUIIF010000128.1 GCA_030431945.1 Bacteroidia bacterium
CAAGCTATCCGCCTACGCGGTGGGCGGGCTGACGGTCGCGGGCCTGCTCGAACACTTGTTGCCGGATTACGTGACCAAGATCCAGGTGCGGGCCGAAGACCCCCGGCTGGATGCGGACACCGTGGAATACACTACGCCGGGAACGGGCGTTACGATCCGGGGGCTGCTCACGCGGCCGGTTAATGCGCAGACTAAATTACCCGGCATCATTGTCGTCCACGAAAACCGGGGCCTGAACCCGCACATCGAAGACGTCACCCGCCGGGCAGGGTTGGAAAATTTTATTGCCTTCGGACCGGACGGCCTGACCCCCCTGGGCGGCTACCCCGGCAATGACGACGAAGGCCGTACCCTGATGCGTGAACGCGACCGGGGCGAGATGCTGGAAGAGTTTATTGCCGCCTACGAATTTTTGCGCCACCACCCGGAATGTACCGGTCAGGTGGGCGTCGTCGGCTTCTGTTTTGGCGGCTCCATTTCCAATCAGATGGCCGTCCGGTGTCCGGAGCTGGGCGCCGCCGTGCCTTTCTACGGGGGGCAGCCTCCGGCGGAAGACGTCCCGGCCATCCAGGCACCCTTACTGCTACATTACGGCGCGCTGGATGAGCGGGTGAATAAGGGCTGGCCGGACTACGAAGCGGCCCTGAAGGCCAACAACAAAACTTACACGGCGCACGTCTACCCTGACGCCAACCACGGTTTCCACAACGACACGACCCCCCGTTACGATGAAGAGGCCGCCAAATTGGCCTGGGGGCGAACGATCGCTTTCTTTAACGAGCATTTACGTAAAACGTAGCCGAGCAATAGCATCGCTACGCTACCCCGCCCGCCAGGTACCGGTGCACGGCAGCAAAATCCAGCCGGCCCATACCGGCCTCCCTGGCGGCAGCAAATATTTCCTTGGTCAGACCAGCGAGGTAGAGCGGCTGCCCCTCCTCGTAAGCCGTTATGCCGGCCAGGTGCAGGTCTTTGTGCATCCATTCGAGCGGAAACTGCACGTCGTAATTATCTGCCCGGATCATTTCGGCCTTAAACTTGGTGAAGGGCGCGGATACGACCAGCCCGGGCAGGACGTCAAGCAGGAAGTCTTTCCCCAGGCCCAGTTTCTCGCCCAGCAAAACAGCTTCGGAAAAGATGAGCATGGACTGGGCGAGCATGATGTTGACCAGCATCTTAAACGCAGCGCCTTGCCCCCGTTCCCGCAGTGGAATAATTTTATTGCCCATGGCCTCCAGGAGGGGGCGGAAGGGGGCGATTTCTGCCGCCGTAGCCCCTACGAAAAAAGCCAGCTGGGCGGCCGCCGCCTGCGGCTTGGAGCCGGCAACGGGCGCATCAACGAAACGAAGACCCCGCTCCTGCGCCGCCGCCGCGCAGCGGCGGCTGAAGGAAGGGTTTACCGTGGTGCAGTCGAGCCAGAATGCATTTTTCTGCATGGTCTCCAGGGCACCCCCCGGAACCAGGAAGAGGCTGGCCACTACCTCCGGCGTAGCGAGCATGGAGATAACGAGGTCGGCATCACGTACGGCCTCCGGAAGGCTGGCGGCTACCGTGGCACCGAGCTCCCGGAGGGGTTCGGTGGCGGCAGGAGAACGATTCCATACGGTGACGGAAAAATTTTGCTTGAGGAGGTTGGCAGCCATCCGGCTGCCCATGATGCCGAGGCCGGCGAAAGTAATGTTCATAATCAAGTGGTTGGTTAGCCCGTCAGGGGGGATTTTAGCTGGCGCAAAGGTGAGGTGCATCACCACGCTGTACTAGCCGTATTCCGGCTGAAGTATTGATTTTGCGTCAGGAAAAGCAAAGGGGCTTAAAGGCTGTTGCGGTGGATTTTGCGCATGAACTGTTTTGGGCTCAGGCCGACCCGGTCCCGGAAAGCCCGGATGAAATAGGAGATGTTTTCGTAGCCGACGGCGTAGGCCAGTTCCGTGACGGTTTGTTCCTGTTCGGTAGCCAGAAGTCGTGCTTTAGCGAGCCGTTGGTCCTTGACCCACTGCTGCGGGGTAACGTTGAATTGGGCCTTGAAGTCGCGCCGGAAAGTGCTGGGACTGCGGCCGGTGAGATAGGCGTAGTCTTCCATCTTTAGCGGTTTATCGTAGTTGGCCTCCATAAACGGACGAATGTTCCGCTGGCGGGGAAGGGTAAGGCGGAAGAGAAACGCGGCGAAAGCATTGTCGTCAGTCTGCGTATTGAGTAAGTGCAGGAGTTCCAGGAGTTTGGGTAGCAAGAATTGCTTCCCGTGCCGGCCGGCGCCGTACAGATCGAGAAAGGCACCAATGAAACGTTGGCTGGTGGGGGAGGGCGGGAACTTCAGGCAATCAGGACCTGCGGAGTGGTCCGTTTCCAGAATCCGGCTGTGCTGCAGGAAAAGATGAATCAGCGCATCGTCAAAATAGAAAAGCAGGCTTCGAAAATTACCGGTAGTGGGGCGGAGGTCCGAGACGTAGTACAGTCCGCGGGGCAGCAGCACGGCCTCGCCGGCCCGCACCGTAACCTTGTTTTCAGCGTAGGTGGTGATGCGTTGTTCCCCGGCCATGACGTAGGAAATGACGTGGGTGGAGACGTAGGCCTCCCGGCCGCTGAGGGTTTGCGGAAGTGACTTTTCGAGGATGCAGGTGGTACCGTCCTGCATCAGTATCCGGACGTTGGGGTCGGAAAAGAGGCGCTGGGGGATGATAATCATGGGGGAAAGATCGGAGGGGCGGCGTAAGCAAAATAGTCTGAATCGGGCAGGAATCAGGAAATTAAAGAAAATGCTTCCGCCTGGAGGGATAAATGCTCCACCTTACCCCTTCCTGGCCCGGTAA
Source organism: Bacteroidia bacterium (assembly GCA_030431945.1). Classification (GTDB taxonomy): domain Bacteria; phylum Bacteroidota; class Bacteroidia; order Chitinophagales; family Saprospiraceae; genus Neolewinella. The sequence continues at coordinate 2,808 of JAUIIF010000128.1, forward strand.
CTGCGCTTCGCACCGGCGGCCGCGCCGAAAAAAGGCAGCGGTTGCCCTGCGGGGCTATACGCAGCAGCGTCCAACCAGACCCTCCGGAAAAAAGGGTAGGGGGGGAGCCATCAGGCAAAGGGGGCGCGGCCGCAGGTGCAAGGGGGGAGACTGCGGCAGGCCCCGCCCTAACGCAGCCCGGGGCACGGTCCGTTACTTTACTCCTTCGTACACCAGGCGGACCAGCTCGCCGATCTTGCTCGGCTCCAGCCAGCGGGTGACGATGACGAGGTCCTGCTGCTCATCCACTACGATGAAATTGCCGCCGAAGCCGGCGGCGTAGTACAGGTGGTCCGGCACCCCGGCCCACTGCCGCGGGCCCTGGTTGAGCCACCACATATACCCGTAACTGGCGTTGGCAGGCGTAGGGGTCCGGACCATTGCCGTCCACTGGCGGCTGATCAATTGCCGGTCCTCCCATTTCCCCCGGCGGGCAAAGAGTAGCCCCATACGGGCGTGGTCAGTGGTGTTGATGAAAAGGCCACCGCCGTGATGGCCGCCGCCGGAAACGGATTGCATCCGTACACCGTCCAGGTCAACCCAGCTGTCATCGTAGCCGAACCAGCGCCAGGTCGTACTGGCGCCAATGGGGTCCATAATCCGTTCTTTCAGGACCATGGGTAAAGGCCGCCGCCATACCTGGAGTAAACTGTAGGCCAGAATATTGACGCGGACATCGTTGTACTTAAAGTGAGTACCGGGCGGATGACGCTCCCGGTAACGCCATTGGTCGAGCGTCCCTTCCCGGTCGGGCCGGTCCGCCCAGTCGTAAAGACCAAAGAGCTGTCCGGACCAGTCCGAGGTCTGGTGCAACAGGTGCTCCCAGGTAATCTGCGCGTTGTGATCTCCGGCAAAAGTGCCGTCCCAGACGTACGTGCCGACCAGGTCCTTGACGGAGCCGATCAACCCATCTTCCAGCGCCAGCCCGGCGGTGGTGGAGAGGTAGGATTTGGTAACGCTGAAGGTCATGTCCACCCGGTCCACGTCTCCCCACCGGGCCACGATGTACCCGTCTTTCAGGATAATGCCGGCGGGGCCGCCCCGTTCTTTAGTGGGCCCCCGGAGACCGTGTTCGGGTTCGCGGCTGAAACTTTGCAGAATGGCCAGCCGCAAATCGCGCGCGCCGCTGTATTCATGCGCGAGCGCAAAACTGACGGCACTGTCAATAGCGCCGGGGTCGAGTTCCAGCTCCGCGGCGGGGCGGGTGGCCCACGCCGTTCGGGAAGGGTAGTACTGGGCCGTAAGAGTGGCACTGATCAGTAAGCAGAAGGTAGTGATGATTAGTGGGCGCATTAGCTAAAGTGCTTTGCGGCAAGTTAACCAGACCGCCGGAGAAACCAGTGCCTGCCGGAATGGGAAAAGAATATGAATAAATATAATTATTTATAAATTGTTGATATTTATGTCATTGTACGGGTTGGAGGCGGTAAGTGCCTTGGTAGCGGTAGAAACGGAAGACGTGAATTATGAAATTTAGGTGCTTGATTATCAATCGTCTGTAGAGGATTGGAAAGAGAATGCAAATAGAAAAAAGGCGGGACAAGTCACTGGTCAAGGGATTCAGAGCCTCTGGCCCTACCTTTGAAATACAGCGATAATGAGACACCGCTGAGACACTATTCATCTCTTGTTTTTTCTTATTCATCCCTAAATAAATATGTTTTATTCACCCGGATTTGCGCATCCGGCGGGGCTTAGTGCTTTCCGCCGGGCAGCCTTTCCCGTGCCGTTGACCGGTCGTTTTGCGACGTCGGAGAGCCGGGAAATGTGCGCCGAGAGGTCTCCGGCCTGGCTGCGGCCGGAAGAACGGAAACGAGGGCCACCGGTAGGGGGCCTGCACCCGCCACTCAGGTGAGCCTCATGACCTCACTGACTGACAGACACTTTTTGATGCACGTGTGGACAACACTACTCCGTTAGCCCACTTGGTTACGCGAACCACCTCCGACTAAGGAGCGGGGAGGGCACTCCCCCAAACGGAGCAACCACCGGAAGTAATTACGCCGGTGGCTTGCTACCAATTTGATTTTCATGTTTTTTCGCGAATTGTTTTTCGCAGCTTTCCTACTGGCTGCCACCCCGATGACTGCCCAAATCATCGAAGATGTTTCCATGCTCACCACTCCCGGAGCCTCCGAGTCCACCACTCCTGAGCAGGCGCTGTGGGTACTACTTGCCCTGGACCCCGATAGTCTGGTACTGGTGACCTGGAAAGACGGGACTACTTCTACCGCTACCGCGGAAGAAATACTGAAGTGGTACGACGCACCTGAGTAGTCGTATTTACCCCCAGGCTTCCTGATCCAGGGCCGAAGTGACCGCCAGGGTTGCTTCGGCCTGGGCGTCTGGTAAAGGTCCATCTGCCGGGGGGGCAGTTACATCCAGGTAGACCACCAGGCACTCCCCGAGCCAGCCACTCAGGTAGCGGCCTCCATTCAAAAACAGGGTGCATTCTCCGGGCTCAACCTGGAAGGTTACGGTACCACTTGAATCTGTACTGCGCGCTTTCGTCCACCCTACACTGGGGCTGGAAAACTCTAAGGAAAGGCGCTGTCCCGAAATCGGGTCTCTGTCTTTGCGACTTTTCAGGGTTATGGAAATCATAGTGGAGTAATTAAAAAGCCGCTCATGGATACCCATGAACGACTCTAAAAAGATACATGGAACTTTCAGGGAACTACGCTGCTGCGGTGTCCTTTCGTAGCGACCTAACTATGTAAAAAGGACGATGGTCCCCGTTTCTTTTCACCACGAAAAGAAAGGTTGGTTGCGCAGTAAGGCACAACCTGGGCACCACCGTCACAAATAGGGGGGTGTTTATTTATTGGATGATTCAAAAGTCTTACCTGAACCGCGATTACGGTAAATATTTCCAGCTTCCCGCGTAAAGTGTAGGGGCCGAACCGTGGTGTGTCGGGTTTAATGTTTTGACTTTCAGCAGGTTATTTTACATAAATCAAAACGCTCCGTAAGCGTATGAAATCAGCCATCTGGTAATGGCCTACAGCGTCTGTCTTGCTGTTTCCGGATCAATCAGCATTTTAAAAGCTGCTTCCAGCCAGTCTTTCCGCTGGTGTTTCAGGGTAAAGTATTCCGGTGGTAGCTTTTTTCGCTTTTGGTCCACTACCCGGGCCCTGATTACGGGGTTGGGGGCATTACCCTTCAGCTCAATCACGTTAAAGGCTCCGAACAGGGCATTATACCCTTTCAGCCAGGCCCGGAAGGCAGCCACCCGGACCGGTGGATATTTCTCCTTTTCCTGATCGAGGTAAGCCAGGGCGGCGGTTAGCTTTTTGGTCTCGGCAGGGGCTTCGGCAAGCAGCCTGCGGAGGTGCTGACCGTTTTTGAAGGCCGGTACGGTCGCCAGGTCATACAGGAGCTGCAACTTCAGGATTCTGATGTTGATGTTGATGATTTCGTTTTCGGTCCAAGCTGCTTTCTGGAGGGTTTCGTCCGCCCGCAGGAGCTGCTGTTCATCAAAGCAGATCATGGCCTCCATCAGGTTAATCATTGTTTCTCTGATGGCAGGGTCCAGCCGGGAATTGTACTTTTTGCTGAAGAGGCGTAACCACTCCTGCGCCGTGCGGGTAGTTCGGGTAAGCGGGATGAAATCGATTTCTAGCGTACTCCAGTTAAAATGAGATTTTACCTGCAGCCCCTGCTTGATAATGTTGAAGAACGTAGCGTAGGGCAGGTAAATGTGTTTTCTTCGCCATCCTCTGCCGAATTTAGCGTCCGCAAGTAAAATCCTTGCCGTGAAGGCTAAGGGGATGAATTGTACCAACCCGTCATTTTCAGCGGTAGTACTGTAGCTGCTGATTGCACTGAGGATGTCTACCCAATCTTCCGTTGGTAAGTCGTCCTGGTTGGTCCGCAGAAACTGCAGCAGGTCCGCTACTTCACTAACGTTATCGCTGCTTTTGGCCGGTTGCTTAATGGTTTCGAAGAGCCAAACGTAAGCGTATAGCAGCGGATTTTGGTAGATGCGCTGGCGCTGCGAATCGATCAGGTCCCAGAGGATACTGTAATGCTTTTTTCCCCATTCGCCCTTAACGTTAGTAAATAAAGCGGGATACATCTTCAGCCGCAGGTACCGGCGCAGATGATAGAGAATGAATACATCATCCGTTAACTGCCCCAGGAAGTCGAGGCCAGCCGGAGGATTATGTCCAGGGTTATTCCACTCCTGCTGCTTTAACTTATTATAGGTTTTTATCAGCTGTTTGGCCACCGTATTCATTCCCGAAATATAGGCATAAATCGAGAAGTTGGTCCTTAAGCGCGGCGCTTACCGGTGAAGCGGTAATAGAGGAATAAGCAGAGTACGGCACCCCCCGTGGCGATGATGATGGACCACAGATTGAGGCCCGTGGCGTCGCCTAAGCCGAGCAGGGTACTGATGACGCCACCGACTGCTGCCCCGGCAATGCCGAGCACCATGGTCATCAACCATCCGCCGCCCTCTTCGCCGGGGTGAATAAGTTTAGCAAGGTAGCCGGCGATAAGGCCAAGCAGGATCCAGGAGAGAATGCCCATAATAATTTTTATTGTTTGATTAAATCCTTATTTAATTGGCTAAATGTACCAATTAGTCGCGGCTTTACCCGCTGCCGGGCATCAGTTCAACGATTTGAATTTGTCATTCTGCTGCTCTTGCAGACTGATTTTATGAATTACCTTAACCCCCGAACCTGACTTTTACGCTTCAATCCTTACCCATGCGCTTACTGTGGTGTTGCTTCCTGTTACTGACTACGCATTGCCTGCCGGCCCAAAACTCTTTTAAAGATATATTGCAACGTTCGCAGCATTATGCAGAAATAGTTCGCCAGGGGGAAGCGTATTTCGCGGCAAAATATCCGGGGAAAACCGGCGCTCAACTATCTGCCGGGGACTTCCGTGACGGCGAGTTCGTCAAATTTATGCGCTGGCAAAGATTCTGGAAAGACCGCCTGAACCCCGATGGCAGCCTGGGCGATTTGTCGGCTTATCACCGCCGCCAAACACCGGTTACTGCAGCGGAAAAAACCACCAATCCCTACGCCGATCTGCCCTGGACCAACATCAACTACACGGGCTACATTACCGACCAGATCGGCCTGGGGAGAACAACGGCCGTAGCCTTTCACCCTACGGATGTCAATACCTTCTACGTCGGCGCTGCGATCGGTGGTGTCTGGAAAACGACGGACGGCGGGCAAAGCTACCAGCCACTCGGTGATGAATTGCCGTTTATGGCGGTTTCCGCCATCGTCGTGGACCGCGCCAACCCCAACACTCTCTACCTGGCCGTTAGCGATCACGTCTGGTACGGGCCGCCAAGCATCGGTATCTTTAAAAGTACCGATGGCGGTGCCAGCTGGGCACCCACCAGCCTGACTTTCAGCTTTACCCAGAATGTGCGGATCTACTGGCTGGAAGCTGACCCCGCAGCGCCGGGTACCCTCTACGCCGCTACCGCTAACGGATTGTATAAAACCACGGATGGCTTCAGTACACATACCCGTTTATTAACGGACAATTGCTTCAACGTCCGCCTGCGCCCCGGTGACCCCGCAACGGTTTACGTGGGGACGAACGACGGGCGTTTCCTGCGCAGTACCAATAGCGGGGGCAGCTTCACGGCCGTCACGGATTTTGGCAACGGTGAGGTCTACCTCGCCGTTACCCCGCTGGACAACCTGAAAGTCTACGCCCGTAACGGTGACAATCTGTTCCGGTCAACGGATGGAGGCGCGACTTTCGCCAGTCCCGTATCCTTCCCGGAAGGAGGGCAGGTATTCACCTTCGCTCCGCAGGATGATGCGATCCTCCTGAGTGGAAATTTTGAAACCCACCGCTCGGAAAACGGAGGCGATACGTTTACGGCCACCAGCCAGTGGCGGGGCAATAACGGATTGCCGCAAATCCACGTCGACCAGCGCAACCTCTTCATTAATCCGCTGGAACCGGATGCCGTTTACTACTGCAATGACGGTGGCCTCTACCGGTACCGCATCACCACGAACACCTTCACTAACCTTTCTGACGGCCTGGCCATTACCCAGTATTATGATATTGCCGTTGCCCAGACGGACGCCAACGTCATTGGCGGCGGCTCTCAGGACAACGGAAACGTGTTCCGGGATGCAGGCGGAAACTGGCAGCAATACGCCCCCACGGGCGACGGAATGAACCAGGAAATTGATCCGACGGACGCAGGAACCCGCTACTGGGCTTATCAGTTCGGGAGTTTACACCGCTGGAAAAATGGCGGCAACAGCTTCATCAAACCACCGGAGGTAAATTACGATGGCGCGTGGGAAACGCCCTTTAAGCTGGACCCCTCCAATGCCGACCGCCTGGTGGTCGGCTACCGCAGGGTGTACGAATCTTTTGACCAGGGCAATTCCTGGAATGCCATCTCCGGCGAGTTGGCCGGGGGCGCCAATATGAACGAACTGGCAATCGCCCCCACCAACGGCGAACGCATCTATACCACCCAGGGCGCTACGCTTTACGTGAAAAACACTACGAACGACAACTGGCAAAGCTACCCCCTGCCCGGCAGCGTTTCCGATCTTGAGGTAGATCCACTGAACCTGGACAAGGTTTACATCACTATCCCCGGGTTCAATAATGGCGATAAGGTATACGTCTCGGAAGATGCTGGTGCCTCCTGGACGAACCTCTCCGGCAATCTGCCCAACGTCTCCGTCGGAGCCCTGGAGTTGTATGCCGCCGTACCC
>JAUIIF010000129.1 GCA_030431945.1 Bacteroidia bacterium
TCAGCTTTGCCATTGCCCGTAACGAAGCTTACGCTGCCGATGAGGAAGTGCTGAGTGCCGGAGACACCCTGGCGATTATTCCACCCGTGAGCGGTGGCTGATGCTTCGCGTGCCCTGCGCTGAAAAACCGTAAATGGTCCATACCCTGTCACCGTGATGCCCTGCACCCGTAAACTGCCAACCCAATGAACCCCATCCTGCTTTCCGACCAACCGCTCAGTATCGACGCCTGTTACGCTGCCGTCCAGGATCCTGCCTGCGGTGGTATCTGCCTCTTCGTCGGGACGATTCGCAACCACAATAAGGGCAAGACGGTCACCCACCTGGATTTTGAAAGTTACGCGCCGATGGCGCGGAAGGAAATGCAACGCATTGCCGATGCAGCGCAGGTAAATCACGGACTGCACACCGTTTGCCTGCACCACCGGGTCGGCCAACTGGAAATTGGCGACATTGCCGTCATCATTGCCGTCAGCAGCCACCACCGGGCTGCGGCCTTTGCCGGTTGCGAGGAGGTGATTGATGAGTTGAAGCAGCACGTCCCGATCTGGAAAAAGGAATTTCTGGAGGACGGAAGTTACTGGGTAAATGCCCGGCCCTGATGGCCGGCGAGGGTAGGGCGTAGCTCTTGCCCGGTGGTGGCCGGGCAGGCTGCCTCAGGCAGCCCCGTTTTCCAGGCGAACCAAGCCGCCGGCCAGGCTTACGGCCCCTAGTTCCGCATCGTGTTTACGAAGTTGCGCGGCGAGCATCAGGCTCAGTTTGCCGGAGTTGCAATAAATCAGGTAGCGGCCACCGGCTTGCATGTGTTGCAGGCACTGACCGAAGGGGTTACGCTTGGTCAGGCGGATCACGCCGGGGGGCAGCGTAGGCTCACGTTGCTCGTCGAGCATACTGAAAACACCGTCGTAGGCGGGAAAATCGGCAAACGTAGCGGCCGTTTCCAGCTCTGCCCGTCCGGGGCGGGCAGAGGTCCAGGGCGGCGTGACCGCCTTGGTGTACTGCTTGCGCAACAGCATCCGGTGTTGGGTATTGTCGAGGGCGTTGTAGGTCAGCAGTTTACGGATTGGGGGCTCGCCGATACCGAGCAGGTAGCAGAGCGCGGCGTTGACCTGGAGCATGGCCACCAGGCCCACAGCTGTCGGCAGCACCCCGACGGTGGCACAGTCGGGCAGGGTAGGGTCGGGGGCCGGGAAAGCGTCCCGCAGGTGCAAGTCGTCCAGGTTTTCATTGGGGAAGAGGGCCAGGTAGCCCTCGTACTTATGGACGGCCCCGTAGACCAGCGGGATGCTCAACAGGTGGCAGGCATCGCTTACCAGGTGCTTCGTCGCGGCGTGATCCGTACATTCCACCACCAGATCGGCCGCCGCGATCAGCTTACGGGCATTTTTTCCGTCGAGGTAGCTTTCGTGGGCGCGGACGCTGGTGCCGGGGTTGAGTTGACGGCAATGCTCGGCCAGCAGCACCGCCTTGTTCCGGTGGGCGCCGGTGGCAAAGAAAACCTGGCGGTGCAGGTTACTTTCTTCGGGCTGGTCCCCATCCACCAGGGTCAGGGTGCCGATGCCCGCCCCGGTCAGGTAGGCGGCTACGGGGCCGCCCAGTCCGCCACAACCAACGACCAGTACGTGGGATCGCTGCAATATTTCTTGGCCGGCTTCGCCGATTTCGGGCAGGACGGTTTGGCGTTGGTAACGGGACATAGTGGGCAGGAAAGATTAAGCAGGCGGCTCGCCGGCGCCAAAACGCTGCACGAAACACCAGTATATTCGCAAAAATAACGCCAAAGAACCCTGCTGGTTGTGACCGTCACGGCCCCCTTACCTTTCTTTGCACCTGCGGCCGCGCCCGAATCCCCGGAAAATAACCAACTTTACGGCCGGAACGTACTTAACTTTGCCCTTAAGATATGTACGGACCTACTAACTGATCATCAGACTTACCTCCCCATGCTCCCAACTATAGACCCGACCAAGACACTCGCCTGGAAAGAATTGGAAATGCACGCCCACGAAATGGAGGGGCGGCACATGAAAGATCTTTTTGCCCAGGACCCTGACCGGTTCAGTAACCTCAGCCAGACGCTCGAAGACATTTTGCTGGATTACTCCAAAAACATCATCACCCAGGAGACCCTCGACATCCTCTACCGCCTGGCGGAAGACTGCGGCGTAAAGGAAGCGACGGAGCAGATGTTTACCGGGGAGACGATCAACGGAACGGAAGGCCGGGCAGTACTGCACGTTGCCCTCCGCAACCGGGGCAAGGGTAAAATCATGGTGGACGGAGAAGACGTAATGCCGGAAGTACGCCACGTACTGGAGCGGATGAAGGACTTTTGCGAAAGGGTCATCAGCGGTGCCCACACCGGCCGCACGGGCAAAAAGCTCACCCAGGTGGTCAACATCGGTATCGGTGGTTCCGATCTCGGCCCGGTCATGGTGACGGAATCGCTGAAACCCTACTGGATCGACGGCCGGGAAGTTTACTTTGTCTCCAACATCGACGGGACGCACCTGGCAGAAGTCCTCAAAAAAGTAGATCCGGAGACGACCTTATTCCTGATTGCGTCTAAAACATTCACGACCCAGGAAACGATGACGAACGCGCGCTCCGCGCGCCAGTGGTTTTTCGATCACGGCGGCAGCGAAGCGGACGTGGCCAAGCATTTTGCCGCCCTGAGCACCAACATCGAAGGCGTCAAGGACTTCGGCATCGATGAAGCCAATATTTTTGGCTTCTGGGACTGGGTCGGCGGCCGGTATTCCCTTTCCTCAGCCATCGGGCTCAGCATTGCCCTGACGGTCGGCTTCGATAACTTTGCCGGCTTGCTGGACGGCATGTACGCCATGGACGAGCACTTCCGCCACGCACCTACGGAGGAAAACCTGCCGACCAAGCTCGCGCTGATCGGGATCTGGTACACCAACTTCTTCGGGGCCGAAACCGAAGCCATCCTGCCCTATGATCAGTACCTGCACCGTTTTCCGGCCTACTTCCAGCAGGGCAATATGGAATCGAACGGTAAGAGTGTCGACCGCAACGGCCATCCGGTCGACTACGGAACCGGCCCCATTATCTGGGGGGAACCGGGGACCAACGGTCAGCATGCCTTTTACCAGCTGATTCACCAGGGCACCCGCCTGATTCCGTGTGATTTTATTGCCCCGGCCATTTCGCACAACCCGCTGGGGGAACACCACGCCATTTTGCTGAGCAACTTCTTTGCCCAGACGGAAGCCCTGATGAACGGAAAGACCGCCGCCCAGGTAACCGCAGAGCTACGGGCCGCCGGAAAATCGGCGGCGGAGATTGCCGAATTGGTTCCCTTCAAAGTCTTTGACGGCAACCGGCCCACCAATTCCATCCTGGTGAAGAAAATCACGCCCTACGTACTGGGCCAACTGATTGCCCTGTACGAGCACAAGATTTTTGTCCAGGGGGTCATCTGGAATATTTATTCCTTTGACCAGTGGGGCGTCGAGCTGGGTAAGCAACTGGCTAAGGCTATTCTGCCGGAACTGGCCGGTGAGGCCACGGTGCAGAGCCATGACTCCAGCACCAACGGTTTGATTAATGCTTATAAGGCCTGGCGGTAGGTTGGTAGCGTAACCAACACTACCTTTGCCCCCTGACACACTACATTACTTACACGATTTTAATACTAAATCTATGGCTATCCAACTACTCGCCGGCAAACGCGGAGTTATTTTCGGGGCCCTGGACGATCAGTCCATCGCCTGGAAAATTGCTGAAGTCTGCCACGAGATGGGCGCTAAATTTACCCTCACGAATGCTCCGGTTGCCCTCCGTATGGGTACCCTGCAGGAGCTCGCGGACAAGGTAGGCGCTGAAATTATTCCCGCTGATGCCACGAGCATTGAAGACATGGAAAATCTCTTCCAGCAGAGCGAGGAAATTCTGGGGGGCAAGCTGGATTTTGTCTGCCATGCCATCGGCATGAGCATCAACGTACGTAAGAAAAAGCCGTACACGGACCTGAACCACGAGTGGATGAAGAAGACCTTCGACATCAGTGCCATCAGCTTCCACAAGATGTGCCAGGTACTGTACAAGGGCGACCACATGGCCGATTGGGGCAGCATCCTGGGCCTTACCTATATTGCGGCCCAACGGACCTTCCCGGATTACGGTGAAATGGCCGAAAGCAAGGCGCTGCTGGAAAGCTTCGCCCGCAGCTTCGGCTATCACTTCGGGGAAAAGAATAAAGTCCGTGTAAACACCGTCAGCCAGTCACCGACGATGACCACCGCCGGCAAGGGCATCCAGGGCTTCATGGAGTTCTTCGGGTACGGCGACAACATGAGCCCCCTGGGTAATGCCCCCGCTGAAGATTGCGCCAATTACTGCGCGACGCTTTTCAGTGACCTTACCCGCTACGTCACGATGCAGAACCTGTACCACGACGGCGGCTTCTCTACGATGGGAATGAATCCAAAACTGATCCAGTAATCCTGCCACCTGACCGGAACCTGAAGCCCCCCGCTTCAGGTTCCGGTGTTTTCAGCCACCGGTAATGCAAGTTTATCAGCTGGTTCTGATCCTGATCCTGGTGGGTGGCTGTACCGCCGCTGAGCCACCACCCCCTCCGCATTACCTGTTCTATTTACACGGCTTCTGGCTGGAAGCGCATACGCCGGAAGAGCTGCACCCGCAGTACGGTCGGTACCGGTACGCAGAACAGCTGGACAACTTCCGGGCGGCGGGCCTCACGGTAATCAGCGAACAACGGCCGCCCGGCACCAATGCCGCGCGGTACGCCCGGCGGGTGGCGGGCCGGGTAGACAGCTTGCTGGCCGCAGGCGTACCGCCGGAAAACATTACCATCGCCGGTGCCTCCAAAGGCGGGTACATCGCGCAGTACGTTGCTACCTACCTCCGGAATCCCGACCTCAAATTTGTCTTTATCGCCAGTTACCGGGACGAGGACCTGGAGACCCTTCCGGGCCTGGATTGGTGCGGTGCGGTACTGTCCATCTACGAACAATCGGACAGGCTGGGCGTCGCCGCCGGTGCCCGCCACCGGGCATCTGCCTGCGCGGGTACCTATTTTCAGGAGGTGGTACTGGCTACGGGGCTGGGCCACGGGTTCCTGTTTCAGCCATTACCAGCCTGGCAGGAGCCGCTCATCACTTTTGCTAAAGCGAAATTACCGTGAAACAGAAAGGCTGTTTCTGCCGTTTTTTCCGCTGATGAAAGTTCATTTATTACTACTGTTTTTACTGGGGCTGGGGCAGGTGAAAGCACAGTCGTTTGACGTCGCTGGCATCAGGACCCAGGACGACAAAGCAGCTTTTTTCCGGGCCGTGCGCACCGCCCAACAGGAGTTGCCTGCCCGAACGGGCACGATCCTGCTCACCTACGGCTACGATTCCCCCGAGCACCGGGCGCACCAGGACAGCACGCAACGGCGGGACGCCCTGCTCCGGGAGGTAATCGAAGATTATCTGGACCGGCACGGCTTCCCGCAACAGGACGAAGCGCAGACGAGGCTGCACCGGGAGGCACAGGAAACGTTATGGCACCGCCTGCGCGCGGTTGGGGCATTGGATACCCTGGCCCGGGATTCCATTTTCCGGGAAGTGCGGCGGGAGTACGCCGCCGATGTTTTTACCTTTTCCTTCGCTCCGGTCGTAATGCAGGTGCTGGAGACGGAGCCGGATTTTACGAAACGGTGTGAGCTGATTTCCCTGCTCCGTTTTGAATGGGAACAGGGGAATATCCCCCTCGTATCTCTGTTGTCTTATTTGCGCCACACTTATCAGGGCCTTCACGGGCAGGAGCTGAGTATTCCGACGGGTACTACTGAGCTGGAGCGCCTGCTGATGTACGCCCGTGAACTGTCCGGATGCTGGGGCACCTGAAAATAGCAGAAGCAAACGGCACTTTTTCCGGGCGCGGCCGCAGGTGCGGAAAATTGTTTTAAGGCAAGATTGCTGACGCGTCAACCTGGCCCGTTTACCTTACTTTGCATCCTGCGGCCGCGCCCGTTGCTATACCTTCCTGGCTTAGTGCTGTTCCACCTCACCACGGGTTTATCCACCCCCGCTGCTAAACCCTTCGGTTAACCAGTCGTTATCCACTAAATCCCCTTCCTGCATGCGCATTCTTTTATTCTCCCTGATTTTTCTGGCGCTCATCGCGCTGCCACTCGCCTGCGGACAAACCGAGAACCTGCAGGGCCATGCGCTCTACGATGAGCATTGCGCGAATTGCCACATGGAGGGCGGGGAAGGACTGCGTCAGCTCATTCCGCCGCTCGCGGGGGCAGATTTCCTGCGGGATAATCCGGCAGCGGTCGTCCGTGGAATCAGAAAAGGGATGGCCGGGCCGTTGGTGGTAAACAGTATCACGTACAACCAACCCATGCCTGGTAATAAGGAGCTGTCTGAATTTCAGATTGTCAACATCGTCAACTACATCAACCAGGCCTGGGGTAATGATTACGGGCGGATTTCGGTGGAGGAGGCGCGTACGTGGTTGCAGGAATGACCAAATCGGTCGTCCGCGTTACGACGAGCCGAAAACGGGGCGTAAGGCCCAGGGGGGGGGTACGACAATCACGGATGTGCAATTTGATGTACACATTAGGTAGCTGACTTAACGAAACGGAGTTGGTAAAATTCGTACTTTGGCGTTTCAAACGGTGCAGCTAACCTGCGCCGAAACCTAAACCAGCGGCGGCTTACCTATGAAGAACCGTTTATTTGTACTCGTGCTTTGCCTTTTTTGCGGCGCCCAAACCCTTTTAGCCCAAACCGAAGGGTTAGCTATCCTTAATTCCGATACCGTTTCTATCTGCCGGGGGGATACCCTCCTGCTGGAAGTGGATAACCAGACCGGAGAGGAGCTGACCTGGCTGACTGTGGCGGGCTTTCTGGATGATGATACTGCCGCGACCGCACGGGTTATACCTGATTTTTCCCGCTATTACGTAGTTGCTGCCGGTGATTTTCTGGATTCTATCTACGTAGACGTGGACGTTTTTGTCGTACCAACCCTGATCAACGACACGTTATTGTGCCAGGGGTATCCACTTCAGTTGGTACAAACAGCCCTGACCAATACCGGAAATACCAACTACAACTGGAGCCCCGGAACCTTTCTGGAGGATTCTACGGACGTAAATGCCATTTATGACCCTAACCTTTTCCGGGACACTGTCTTCACCCTAATTTCCACCGCTGCAAACGAAGCTTGTGCCGATACGCAGTCCGTCCGGGTCGAGCTTATCCGCAGCAGTCTGTCGATCTTCAACGAAGACACAGTTTTCCGTTGTCTGGGAGAGGAAGCGACGGTACTGGAAGTGGCAGCTGATCCACGTCCGGGTTCCAGCCCCGTATGGTTTCCCACGACCGGGCAAGTAGGCACCAGCGATGGCTTTACCCTGCGGGTGAACCCCCGCAGCAACGTAACGTACTACGTGGAAGACGTACTGAACGGGTGTTACCAGATTGACTCCGTCTACGTGCGTACGGATTCTTTGCCGCTCGACATGACCCTGACGGCCGACCCGGTAAAGGACCCGTATTGTCAGGGGGATACCTTCTTCCTGCAATCTCCGATTTTTGATCCGGGAGATTACCCGCTCATCACGCATGAGTGGACGGTCTCCCCGGGGCTGGCCAGCCCGCAGGACCTCTACAACGGCGTATTCTTTGCGCAAGACTCCGCCCTGATGACCCGGATAACGGAGAACGGCGCCTGTGCCCGCACGGATACCCTGCAGATCAACGTCATCAAGCCGCCCATTCTGATCTTCGACCCGCTGCCGGCCATGGTTTGCCCCGGAGAACCGCTACAAATCAACGTATCCTTTGACCCCAGCGGCCCCCGCGGAACCCTGGAGTGGACCGACCCGATGAATACCCTGAGCTGTGATGATTGCCTCAATCCGGTGGCCATCGTCAATCAGGCAACCACCTACATGATTGAAGTTACTTCCGAGGGCTCGGATTGTACGGAGCCGACGGAGTACTCCATTAACATTATTGAAGACCTGCAGCCACAATTAAATCCTAACACCGACCTCTGCCCGGGAGACGCCCGCCGCGTGATTACCAGCAACGTGGTACCGGGGTATACTTACCGGATTACTGGCCCTGGCGTGGACACCAACAACCCGAACGTAGAAGTTACGCCACCGGCGGATAATACTACCTACACCGTAGTAACCACGGGAGAGTGTGGCACGTACACCGATGAGGTGACCTTTAACTGGATCGAGTACACCGTTACGATTAACGGCCCGGAGAGTGTCTGCCCGGACGAATCCGCCGTCCTTACGGCGCAACGCAGTGGTGGCGTGAACGGGACCTTTGTCTGGACTTTACCCGATGGTACCCAGGCTCCACCGCAACCAACCCCTAATCAGTTGGAGCTGCGTGATCTGACGCCGGGCGTCTACACTTATATGGTGACGTTTACCGACAACTTTGGCTGTGGTAGCGAAACGGCTTCCTTCACCTTCACGGTGGTGGATGCTAATTTTGCCGGATTGAATATCATTGGCGTCAACAGCAGCGGGGAGCTTGTGAATAACGGTAGCCCCATTTTCCCGGGTACCCAGGTCAACCTCCAGGTGGAAGGGGTGCCGGCCGGGCTGGACGTTACTTATAATTGGGTGGGCAATTACGATCCGGCTACGGCTACTTCTGCCGGCGTGACGGTTACGGCGCCCCGGGCGGAGGGTTCTCCGAACCTGAGCTACCGGGTAACGGTAACGACCGTTGACGGCGGCTGTAGTGCTACCGCTGATTTTACGCTGAATTTCCGGGGGAACGATATCGAGATTCCCGAAGTCATTACCCCTAACGGAGATGGCCGGAATGACATTTTCCGGATTTTCCTGGGTGGTGGAAGTACCACGGGAGACGTTTCTGATTATTCCCTGACGATCTTTAATCGCTGGGGCCAGAAGGTCTTCACGTTCACCGACTTTTCCGAGGCCTGGGATGGCAATAAAGATGGGACGCCCCAGAATTCGGACACCTACCTTTATTACGCTACTTTCCGCCTGAACGGCGTGGAGGAAACCCGGGACGGGCAGTTTACGCTGGTGCGTTAACTGGAACCAAGCAATAGGAGTCATCCCGAATTTTCACTGCGCTATTTTCAGTGTCGAAAACCAGTTAGCGGGTATTATCTCCCTGCCGGGGGCCTACTTTTTTCGTAAAAAAAGTAGCCGAAATGCCTTGCTGTGCTGGTGGCTGATCGGAAAACGTAGCCACCAGCAAGGCAGAGCGCCAAAAGCTTACGTTTCAAGTCCCGAGGATTGATTACTTGCTGTTAGCTGAACATTGACATTTCCGCGAGGTTGCAGCCTCAGCTACTACCCAAAGACTTGTCGTTTTCTGCAGTAGTCATCGCCGAAGTGTCCTCCCTCCCCAGCGCAGCGGTGTGGGGAGGGACTGAGGGAGAGGTAAAAGCTAAAGGCAAGTTTTTGCATTTTCAGCCAGTTGGTCCGGTATTATACCTAAGTCAAAGTGGTTTGGGACTTTTTCACTTGCTATCGCGGCTGCTGATTTCGTTAAAAAGCCTCGCCGA
>JAUIIF010000832.1 GCA_030431945.1 Bacteroidia bacterium
CACAACAGCAAAGTCCTGCAAAACCTGGTCGGGAAGAAAGGAGATAATTGCCCCCTGGTCGGGACGGCCCAGGACCCCATGGAAGGCTGCAGTTGCGGCTTTTCGCCGCAGGGAAAACGTTCAGAACTTCTCCTCGACGTTAGTTTCGCCGGCCGGGCCTGTGTCCGGCTCAACGGGCAAACGTATCAGCTGGATGGATATTACGATGTTTACAACTATCTCGATACGAAAAATCCCTGGATTTTGCTGACGGATGAAGACTGGAAGCTATTTGGCGAGAAAGCGGATTTCAGTAATGGTGACCAAATTATACGGAGACTGGCGGATGCCTTGCTTCATTTTGAACAAATCCCCGGCGAAATCCCCCTCCGGAATGAAATGACGGCCGGAATGGCCGTCCGGGAAGTCCGCGATTTAGCTACCGACGCCGTTGCCCAGGCCAGACAACGGCGGGCAGCGGGAGAACGCAGCGGTGACGTAAGAATGGAATACCGTAATGATCAGTACCGGGTAATCCTTACCGGAAATAAAGTCGAGGTAAAATTAAGCGACACCGGGACGAACTACGAAGGATTGCTTCGCGTGGAAGATGCCAACGGAAAAGTTTTAACGGACGTTGCCGTAATGGGGCATTGTGGCTGCTAAATCAAGGTACCGGCATGCTGGATTTTCCCATTCCGCAGAAGCAGCGGAGTCAGACATTTCTGGCAGGAAAAAAACGGGAGGTAGCGCGTCGCTACCTCCCCTGCTACAAGGTGAACAAAAGCGTTAATAGGGTACTGCTGTTTACTGCCTGTCTCAGATGAAAAACATTAGAATGGAATTACTTCATTTGCCGGAGCGGCCGACTGCTTTTTACGGCTTTTTTTGGATTTTGCGACCGGCAGGGCAGCTTCTTCCGCCAGGGCTTGTTCTGCCTCCTGGTGGCGTCCGCCACTCAGAAAAGTAAAACTGTGGGCGATGATTTCCGGAGAGATGCGAACCTGGTCGTGCTTGTCAATCCATTTGTGGTAGCGCAGCGAACCCACAATCGCTACCTGACTGCCCTGCTCCAGGTACTTTCCGAGAACGTCACCAAGTTTTCCGAAAGCCTTGACTTTGTGCCAGTCAGTACGGGTCTGTCGGTTCCCTTCCTTATCCCGGAAGTAGTCATTGGTCGCCAGGTTAAACTCGGTAATCGTCAGGCCAGCTTCAGTAGTACTTACCTTAGGGTGTGCGCCAAGGTTGCCGATGAGGGTGATGGAATTGCGAACTTGCATAATAAAGAGCTTTTTGAAACGCGTTGGTATGGTTGTTGAAAACGCGGTCCGGGTGGATGAATAGGCTACCGCAGGAAAGGAACCTCAAGGCGTGAGTTCCCCGTCGTTTGGTGACCTGACAAAGGTGAGGGTTCGGGCAAGTCCTAAGCGTAATTTATACGAATACTTGCGTTTATATTCGTTTTTAAACGTATAAATACGTATTAATTTGTCTTAATTCTCTGGTTTTCAGCTGGTTATTGTTTTAGGTGTTTTTTTTTGAATTCGCTCACTTTTTTCATCAGCCATTTATTTTTTATCTGTCGGGCTGCTGCTTGTACTTAATTTAGCCTGATATGACGAGGGCTTCCTACGTAATACCTTTGCTTCAATTCCTTAATTAAGACCTTTAACAGTACATTTAGTGAGGGCAGTCCCAAACCCTTTGTACTTTTCCCCTTTTATTTGCCACCCATTACACTTTGCTATGTATCGCTTTCTCCCTTTGCTTTTTCTTTTTGCGGCTTGTGCCGGAGATCCACTGGTCC
>JAUIIF010000130.1 GCA_030431945.1 Bacteroidia bacterium
TCATCGATCCTCCACACTTCGTAAGTAAAGTCATTGGCCTGCATAACCCGGTCGATCCAGGCGATGAGTTCCGGCAAACTTTCTTCTTCGTTAAACAGGGGTACGACGACGCTGATGTCCATGCCGCAAAGGTAGTGAAGTAGTTATAATCGCAGTGCCATCCGGGGCGTCTGCTAGCGCAGGTCCTGGAAAAAGTCATTATTCACCACGCCCAGCAGTCTTCCCGGCAAAACCCTTCCCAGCAGCGGACTATTTACCGTTTTCCCCTTCAGGTCCCGCTGGGTGAACGCCTCCTCCCCTTCCGTGGTAAAGAGGGTTAGGCGGGCGGGGGCGCCGGTGCGCAGGTGCAGTGATTCTGCTCCCAGGAGCCGGCGGGGGGCATCGGACATGCAGGCAATAATGGTTTCCAGCGGCACCTCCTCCCCCAACACCGCCAGGGCCTGGCGGAAGGCTGTTTGCAGCCCCAGCGCACCAAAATCGGCGTAGGGGAATTCCAGTTCCTTTTCTTCACCGTGCCTGGCGACGTGGTTGCTAACAATACAGTCAATTGTTCCGTCCTTGACCCCTTCGATCAGGGCCAGTCGGTCAGCCTCTTCCCGCAGTGGCGGAAGCATTTTGAAGTTGGGGTCGAACCCTTCCAGCTCGTCCACGGTAAACTGCAGGTGTTGTGCACTTACGGTTGCCATCACGTTCAGTCCGGCGGCCTTCGCCCGGCGCACTTCCGCTACCCCTTCCGCTGAGCTGAGCAGGTGAATAACGAGTCTTCCTGCGGTGTATTCCAAGAGTTCTATGGCCTCCTTAAGGGGAATGGTTTCGCTCATGGTAGGGATGCCGCGCAGACCGAGTCCGGTACTGACGGGCCCTTCGTGTATCTGTCCGTCCGGCACCAGGGTTTCGTCGTAGGGAGAGACCATCACCACGAGGTTACGTACCCGACTGTATTCCAGGGTCCGTTTCAGCAGACTGCCACTTACCCGGCGCTTCGCACCGTCAGTAAACACCAGGGCGCCCGCCTGGTGCAGGTCCAGCATTTCCACCATGTCCTTACCCGCCAGATCCTTGCTCAGGGCGACGAGCGGGTACAAATCAGTAGGATGATGACCGTTCTGCTGCCGGAGGTAAGCGACGTCGGCAACGGATTGGCGGACCGGGTCCGTATTTGGCAAAGCGGCCACTTGTACGTAGCCACCGGCTACGGCAGCGGCCCGCAGGCTGGCGATGTCTTCCCGTTCTTCGTGCCCCGGGTCTCCGAGGTAAGCGCCAATATCCACGAGGCCCGGGGCTACCCGGGCTGCCGTAAACGTCACTACTTCTTCAGCTTTCCGGGCTGGAAGATCTACCGCCATCTCGGTGATCAGACCATCTTCAATCCGGATATCCAGCAATTCGCCGTTGTAAGGGCTGCCGGCGTCGGTAATTTTTAAGGAACGGAGTAGCATGACGCAAATGTAGTGGGTTCCTTCGATAGTATCCTAGTGGTCTCGTCAATGTTTAATCTGCTGATAAGGCACTGGTGTTTTGGGAGGCTGACGAAGCGCAAAAACCGGAGTACAGACTGGCTGCAGGAAGATTTTTCGCGCCGCCACGAGGCGCAAAAAGATGCCGCGGACTCCCCCCATCCCTTGCTTGACAAATTACTGCTGAAAGTAAACGAAAAGGAGCAGCCCGGCTTCCCCTTGTCTCCGTACCCGAACCGGGCGGTAGTACAAACGGAAGCCGGCCTGCTCCTGTTTTCATCTCAGCGGTTGGACCTGAGCCGGGGCCCGCAATGGCCGGGGGAGAAGTCTCCCCCCACCACAGGAGCAACGGAGCTGAAGTTGCTTTAACTCAGGTAAAAAAACGCTACGAATTACTGAACTGCGGCATTGGCATCAACGATGCCCCAGCCGAAGCTGCCGCTGCGACCAGGATAAATGGACGCGGCCTGCTTCATCCGGTTGAGTACCTGGGCACGGGACTGGTTAGGGTTCGTGGCCCAGACCAGGGCGGCAATGCCCGCCGTAGTAGCCGTTGCCGCACTGGAGCCACCCACGTAGCCCGCATTATCGTTGTAGCGGCTAAGGGTCAGGCTTGTACGGTCGGTGTTGCTGTTGCGTTGCATGACGGCAACAAAGTCCACGGCATTACCGTCATGACAAGTATTGCAACGCTCCATAGGGCTACTGTCCCGAATGCCGGTGACGGCCGTTGTTTCCGACATACTTGCGGGAAAGATGACGCCGTACCAACTCGTCCAGGACAGCGAAGTGCCGGCGGCGGCCATCATCAGTTTACCCCGGTTATAGGCGTAGTAGACCCCATCCCGCACGGTACCGCTGCTGAACACGTCGCCAATGCTCATACTGATGACTTTTACGTTGCTGCGATTGCCCGCATCGATCAAAGAATTCTTGACCCCCTTCTTTTCTTTGCTGCCGTTGATGATTACGTCTGACGTAGCCCGGTAGGTGTAAAGATCAGCCTTGTAGGCCACCCCTACGGTGCTGCCGTTATTGGTGCGGGGTGCCCCGGCCAGGCCGGCCATTTGGGTACCATGACCGCACTGGTCGTTGGGGCCGTCCCGACGGCTGCTCCACCAGCTGGGTTCGTAGAATCCGTACTTGCTGATGGAACGGCCGGTGCTCCAGTCGCTGCTGAACTCACTCCCCAGTTTATTCTGCTCGGGGTAAACGCCCGTGTCGATAACGGCAATGCCGATGTTATCGCCCTGGCTGGTATTCCAGGCCTGCTGGATGTTCATGTAGGCGTAGTTCCAGGGCATCTTCGCGCCGGGGGAAATGGTGGTGTAGTCTGCAGAATAGAGGCTGCTGGAAGGAGCTTCGGAACAGCCGGAGCCGGAGCGGAAATCGATTTCTCCGGCCTGGTAATTGGAGGGTTCCAGGTAGCGGACATCAGGGCGGGTACGAAATTCTTCCAGGATGGTCGGGTGCAGGACCTTAACGTCCAGGATGGGCAGTACCCCATCTTCCTCGAAGACGAACAGGTCTTCTTCGCTGATGGCTTCTCCCGTCAGGCGTTCGGTCGCCTCCAGCAGGTCTGCGACCAATTGATCGCGGGTGGTTTTCCAGGCGCCGGCAGTAACGTCGATTTCGTGAATCGTTTCTTTCAGGTTCTCGTAACCGACCGGCTGGTACCCCAGGGATACGTGGTGCTGGCTCAGTTCAAGCGCGCTCCAGACAACGTGGTTGCTGGCATCGTTCCAGTCAAAGACAGTGTTGGTGGAAAAAAGATGGTTTTCGACCACCTCGTTCAGTTCCGCCTTGGTCAGGGGCGTCTGCTGCTCGTCGGGGGTGGCGCGGTCGGTGTTCGTCAGCGAATCCGGCTGACAGGAGAAAACGGTTAGCGCCAGGGCGCAGCAAAGGAGAATACGTTGCATAATAGAATGGATGGTTTGGGAGTGTGTGGAATTCAGGCGCGGACGCTGGTGCAAAAGAAAGCCGTTAACAGCACGAACCATTAAAGCCAGCCTTACTTTTCAAAAGAAACACGCACATCTACGCACAAAAACAGATATTTATACCGGCAAGATATACAAACGCGGAATTTTAGCGAAATTTCGCTATAACAAAATCTGTCTTTTAACGCTCCTTCCCCGTCTTGCCTGCTGCCGCAGGCTTTTTACGGCACCTGCGGCCGCGCCCACACCGCCCTCTGGTGGCTATACTTCGAGCATTTCCCGCACCAGCATTTCTGCCTGGGCCAGCGCGGTATCGAGGTCGTCGTTCAGCAAAACCCGGTCAAATGAGTTGAGGTAGGCCAGTTCCTCTTCCGCTCGTTCGATGCGTACTTTCAGGTCGGCCTCGCTCTCGGTATTGCGGTCCCGCAGGCGCTGAAAAAGGATTTCCGGGCTGGGCGGCGCAACAAAAACGGCGGTGCTCTGCTCCGGGTAGAATTTTTTGAGGTTGGTAGCCCCTTTCACCTCAATGTCAAAGACAATCACCTTGTCCTGAGCCCACAAGCGATGCAGCTCAGCGTGCAGCGTACCGTAGAAGCGGCCGGGATACACTTCTTCGTATTCGACAAAATCACCGGCGGCAATGCGATCGGCAAATTCTTCATCGGAGAGAAAATAGTAAGCCACGCCGTCTTCCTCTCCCGGCCGCATGGGTCGGTTGGTGGCCGAGACCGAGAAGGCCAGCTGGCCGAAGTGCTTGAGTAAATGACGAACAATCGTCGTCTTGCCCGCGCCCGAAGGCGCGGTAAAAATCAGTAATTTCCCCGTTGGCGTATCAGGCGACATTGGCTAATTGTTCTTTGATCATTTCCAGGTGCTCCTTCATATTGACCACCAGTTTCTGAATATTTGCGGAGTAGGCCTTGGCCCCCAGCGTGTTTACTTCGCGGCCAATTTCCTGGCTGATGAAGTTGAGTTTCCTGCCTTTGATTTCGTCCTCGTTGGTAAGAATTTCCAGGAAGTAAGCACAGTTCTGCTGCAGGCGTACCTTCTCTTCGTTGATGTCCATCTTTTCCAGATAAAAGAGTACCTCCTGCTCGTACCGGTTTTTATCAACATTACCCCGGCCGAGGTAATCCTTCAGTTGCTTCTCCATCCGGTCGCGGACAGACTGCACCCGCTCCTCTTCAAATTCACTTACCTGTGCCAACAGGTCCGTGATACCATTGCAGCTGGACGTCAGGTCTGCGGCCAGCACTTCCCCTTCCTGAGAGCGGTACTCATCCAGGTGCTGCAGGCAGGCTTCCGTAGTGGTTTTGAGGGCCGGCCAGTCTTCGGTCAGCAGGCGGTTTCCGCCTGATTCGACGATACCGGGTATGCGGAGGAGTGCGGCGTAGAGGCCTTCGGCGTGGCTTTCGGCGGCTCCCGACATGGCCGCGCGGACTTGCCCGTATACCTTATTGAGCAGATTGGAATTAACTTTCAGCGAATCGCCGCCCGTTTCATCCGTTATGTCCACGGATAGTTCCAGCTTGCCGCGTTTGGTGGCATCCAGCACGAGGCGCCGGAGCTCCATTTCGTATTTGTGCAGGTTGTGCGAAGTACGCAGCCGCAGGTCATTCTGCTTACTGTTGAGCGACCGCACTTCCACGGTAAAAGTTTTACCGTCTGCGGTGTGCGTGGCGCGGCCGTAACCGGTCATGGAAAGTAGCATATCCTGCGTTTAGTTGGAAAAGGCAGTAAAGGTAGCTTGTTCCGGAGTTAGTTCACGAAGGCCCTCTGGAAAAATAGTCGGCTGCGGCCTTCCCTTTCCATTTTCAGTTCCTGAGCCAGGATCGTACCGGGACGAAAAAGGGTGGCGCGGCCGCTGGTGCAGAGCGGGGACTTGCAGCAAATTGTGTTCGGCACCCGCCGGGGCGCCGAAGCGCCGCCAGATTTTGGAAAAAAAGGGATGTTGCCGGGTAAATATCGTCCGTTCCCCAAGCTGAAGATTGTATCCGGGCCGCTCTTGAACAGTCGAAATAAAAAGAAATAGTTCAGTTTATTAACTCGTAACCACCTAAAAATGCGATATTTGCGTCGCTTTTGAAAATCCCCCCAAGAACAATCAGGTGCCTGCTGGTAATTGGGGGGGTTAAGGCAACTGAAAACCAAGGCATTGTCAACGCGCACCTTGCTCAGCAAGCAGGTTTTCAGCAATTTTAACTAAACTTTCAGCAGGCAAAATAATAGAAACCGAAATGAGGAAAGCTGATTTAGTCGCTAGCATCTCTGAAAAGACCGGCATTGCAAAAGTTGATGTCCTGGTATCTCTGGAAAGCTTCTTTAAAGAAGTAAAAGGCAGTCTTGCCGAAGGTGAAAATGTATACATCCGTGGTTTCGGCTCCTTTGTGGTTAAGAAGCGTGCGAAGAAGATCGGTCGCCACATTAAGGAGAACAAAGCAATGGAGATTCCTGAGCACTTCATTCCGGCCTTCAAGCCTGCTAAGATTTTTGTAGAGCAGGTGAAGGACAAAGTGACCCAGCTTCCGAACGAAGAAAACAACGATTAATGGGCAAAGCCCAATGGATTGCGGTAGCGGTAGTAAGTGGCCTGCTCTTACTGACCTACTGGGGTTGCCCGGTACGTCCTCCCGAAATGGAGGAGGGTTTTGCCCGTGGGCCGCTGCAGACTACGGGGCTTGAGTCCCTCATTCGTGCCGCCCGCAATACCCTGCAACCGGCCGAGATTGCCACCCTGGCCAGCCTGGAAACGGAACTTGAAGCAGTGGACAATCCGGCGGACCAACCGCCGGTACTGGAGCAACTCGCCGCCGCCTGGTACCAGGCGGGGCAGCCCGCCATCTCCGGTATTTACGCAAAGCAAATCGCTGAAATCGTAAATACGGAAGACGCCTGGAGTATTACGGCAACGACCTTCAGCATTTGCCTTAAAAAGGAAGGACTCGACGAAAAAACCCGTCAGTTCTGTGCCAGCCAGGCGGAACAAGCTTACCAGGCTACGATCAGCCTTGACCCGCAGGATGCGGATCACCGGATCAACCTGGCCGTGAGTTATACCGATTATCCGCCGCGCGACAACCCCATGAAGGGCATTCTGTTGCTTCGGGAACTCGAGCAAAAGTACCCTGACAACCCCCGGGTGTACACGACGCTGGCCCAGCTGGCCCTCAAGACCAACCAAGTGGAACGTGCAGCGGAACGTTTGGAAAAAGCCGTTGCCCTGGACCCGGAAAACCCGGAAGCGGTCTGTCCGCTCGCCCGGGTCTACGAGAGTCTTGGCCAGGCGGAAAAAGCCGCCGCAATGGCTGCTCGATGTGAAACATTGGTTAAATAAATGTTTCAATCCGCTGAAGACCAACAAATTTAACCCGCGAATTGTATTATCTTTGCGGGCTCAATTATACCCGTCACCTTATTTCATCACCAAACTGACTAACTATGCCGTGTGGAAAAAAGCGGAAGCGTCATAAGATTGCTACCCATAAGCGGAAAAAGCGTCTGCGCAAGAACCGCCACAAGAAGAAGAACCGCTAGTTCTTAACGGAACTGCAACATACCATCTCCGGCCGAAATGCTAACTGCTTTTCGGCCGGACACCGGTGTTTATAGTGATAACACACTGTTTTCTTTTTTCGAGTTTTGGCTGCTATTTATGGTCAGGCTCCTACCTCCCGCCCCGAATTTAAACCGGATTCCAACAGGTACCCTTCAGGTATCACCGTCCGGTTCTCTTAAACGTACTCAGCGAAAACAAGTAACATCATACAATCGTGAGCAAGGATGTTCATTTCCCCTCACCCAAGAGCTTAGCCGCCACCTGCCGTTTTTTTTCTAAGCGTGCGGCGGTAAAATTCCCAACCGTATTTTCTTTCGCCCCCCTACGTCTGATTGCACTCCTACCCTGTCGCGGCCCGCAGGTAAGCCATGATGCTCAAACAGCGCTTCTATTCTTAGGAAGCAAAACACTGGTTACACGACTGATCGTCCTGGTGTAACGGTATGCCTTAATGGTACTGAATACCTCCTGGCCCACCCCGGTGTTTACCGGAGGCGGGTTTCGCGGTATTCTCTAATTCCTGAAAAAGAATGGAAAAAGAAATGATCGTCTCTTCTACGGGTAAAACCGTGGAAGTGGCGCTCCTGGAAGACGGCAAGCTGGTGGAGATACACCGGCAACGCTCTACGGATCAATTTACCGTAGGTGACGTTTTTCTGGGAACCGTAAAGCGGGTTACCGCTCCCCTGAATGCAGCCTTTGTAGATATTGGCCACAAAAAGGATGCATTCCTTCATTATACTGACCTGGGGCCTAAAGTCAGGTCGCTTCAGAAGTTTTATGGCACTACTGCCTCCGGGAAAAACCCAACCTACAGGCTGGGTAAATTCCGCATGGAAAAGGAGATTGTCAAAACTGGTAAGATTGACGAGGTCTTTAAAAAGAAGCAAGTTGTGCTGGCTCAGGTACTAAAAGAGCCAATCAGTACAAAAGGACCCCGTCTCAGCTGCGAAATCACTATTCCCGGAAGGTTTTTGGTAATTACGCCCTTTAGTGAAACGGTAGCCGTCTCCAAAAAAATCAGCACCAGTGAAGAGCGTAAACGCCTCCAGCTGCTGGTGGAAAGTATTCGCCCCGAAAATTTTGGCGTGATTGTCCGCACCGCTGCTGAAGGCAAGGGCGTTGGAGAATTGCTTGAGGAAATTGAAATCCTCATGGCTAAGTGGAAAACCATTTATGAAGCCGCCAAGACGGCAAAAGCTCCGGCTAAATTACTTAGCGAGGCCGATAAAACGACGGGCTTACTCCGTGACTTGTTCACCCCGGACTTCAGCAGGATCGTTGTTGATGACAAAGACCTTTTTGAAACCGTCAGGAGCTACGTCGCCGATATTGCCCCCAAGAAGGCCGGCATCGTACAGCTACACAAAGCCAACCGTCCGATCTTTGATGCTCACGGGATCACCAAGCAGATTAAAAGCAGCTTCGGTAAGACGGCCACTATGTCCAGCGGCGCCTACGTTGTCATTGAGCATACTGAGGCCATGCACACCATCGATGTCAACAGCGGCAATAAAATGCCCAGCCAGAATCAGCAGGAAGCCGTCCTGAAGATCAACCTTGAGTCCGCAGAAGAAATTGCCCGGCAGCTCCGCCTGCGGGATATCGGCGGGATCATCGTTATCGACTTCATTGACATGCGGGACGCTGAGCACCGCAAGCAGCTCGTCACCGCCATGCGTAAAGCCATGAAGAATGACCGGGCGCAGCACACCGTGCTGCCCCTCAGTAAATTCGGCCTTATGCAAATCACGCGTCAGCGAGTCCGGCCCGAGGTAAAAATCACTACTGCCGAGAAGTGCCCGACCTGTGCCGGTACGGGCAAGGTAAACGCCACCATCCTGCTGACTGATGATATTGAGCGAGACCTCAATTTCATCATGGAAGCCAGGCCCAAAGCGAAACTGAAACTGAAGGTCCATCCCTTTATTGCCGCTTACCTCAAACGGGGCATGCCCAGCTTGCAAATGAAGTGGTACCTGAAGCATTACCGCTGGCTCCAGATTCTTTCCGATAATGACTTCCCCATCACCAGCTACAAGTTCTTTGACGGGTCCGACGAAGAAATCAAGCTGTAGAGCTCTGGGGACAGATACAACGATAAACATGAATCATCCCGAATTTTCACTGCGCCATTTTAAGCACTGAAAACCAGTTTGGGGTATTACCTCCCTGCCGGGAGCCTACTTTTTTCGCAAAAAAAAGTAGCAAAAATGCCTTGCTGTGCTGCTGGCTGATCGGAAAACGTAGCCACAAAAACCTAAAAGAAAAGAAACTCGCGTTCAACCTTTGGGAACTGCCCATAAAATTATCGGTTACCGAAATGCTTTAGCCGGCGCTTCAGCTCTCGATGCTCAAACAGCTTTTCTTTTTTAACGGTTTTTGCGCCTACGTCTTCCGGCCACCAGCAAGGCAGATCGCCAAAAGCTTACGTTTCAAGCCTCGATGTACGATTACTTGCTGTTAGCTGCGCATGGTCATTTCCCCGAGGTTACAGCCTCAGCTACTACCAAAAGACCTGTCTTTTTCTGCAGTAGTCATCGCCGAAGCGTCCTCCCTCCCCAG
>JAUIIF010000131.1 GCA_030431945.1 Bacteroidia bacterium
TTGCCGATAATTTGACTGAGTTCCTGGATTTGTCAATCGAAGAGATGAATAACAATCCAGAGGAATTTGCGTCAGACAACCATGTTCATGACGTCTACAGGAAAATAAAAAAATGTGCCTGATGGGCGCCGCTCAAAAGCTGTTTTGGCACAGGTAGGTTGACGTAGCCCGTCCGTTACCTTAACCCGCGTTTTTTGCCGCTCGTGTCGTAGCGGCAGGAAAATTTGCAGCGCTGGCTCAATTCGCGGGCAGTAGGCACCGGTTTAACAAAGGGGATGTAGGTAAACACGTGCTTACGTGTTAATTTGCTTTATGGATGGCCTACGTGGGCTGCGCCTGGCAATTCCAGGAAACTATGTTGTTTTTAGTGGCCACCACGGTTATTGATGATAAACTTAAATAAAGGTAGCGTGCCGGATTTAAGCAGGAGGATTAAAAAAAACGCGTGTTGGCGAGCAATAAGATAAAATGAAAGAAATCAAATCAACGGTAATCGGCAAACTGTATCAGAACGAAGAATTTGCTGATTGGTGGGAAAGTGAGCTCATTCAAATTCCTTTTTTTGGTAATACGGAGTTGAAAGTAACCTTCCTGGATTTCGTTCCGGAAGATGATCAAGCATACCTGCTTGAAGCAGATAATGCAATGAAAAATTTCTTGTTGAAAAACAGCGATGAAAGATTTGAGCTGTCAGCATTGGTCCGGCAAAACTGCAGGGAATTTCTCGAAGCAATAGGATACGATGAAGTCGACAAGCCATTGTGGGAAATTGAGCATAAAGACGAAATATGGACGTTCGTTTACCCGCAAGAAATTACGTTGACCAGAAGGCACCGGCGTGATGAAGACATTTATCTAAGCATCATGTGCGATTGTGAATGGGAACAAGAACACGGTCTGCAACTTGTTTTTAGGCAAGGGAAACAATTGACAAGAATCAGTGCGCAGGATGGATGGGTGACCGAAGCAGATGCTTATGACAAGCCCGACGAAAAGGATGAGTTACTGCATAAGTTCAGCGCATAAATAGCGGGAGACGCCCCCAAGAGAACGGAAAAGTTTCTCTAAATAGCTGCCACTTGGACTCAGGTGTTAGCCCCCAAACCAGAAAACCCCCTCAGGGCAAATGACCTGAGAGGGTTTTCGTGTTGTAGCGCGAGGGTGACTCGAACACCCGACCTTGCGATTATGAATCGCACGCTCTAACCGGCTGAGCTACCGCGCCATTTGGTTAAGCGGGTGCAAAGATACAGCTCTCCTGGAATATTGGCAATCTATGGGCAAATTTTTCTCTCGCTTTCGTGTGCAATTGCCCTGCCGGCCCGTAAGTACGGCGCTCCGGTTCCGGTAAAGGTTTTATCCTTTCACCAACCGCCGGCTCGCCACGGCAACCCCCGCCTGCAGGCGCACGAGGTAAACCCCGGGCGGATAGGGCGTCAGGTCCAGCTCGAACTGGTGGGAGCCGGCGGGGAGGCTCCGGCTGAACACCGTCTGCAGTAACCGGCCGGAGACATCACTGATGGTCAGTTCCGTACGCCCGGCATCTACGTCAAAATTGATGCGGGCGCGGTTCGCCGTAGGGTTTGGCCAGAGTTTCACCTGCAGGTCTTTGATCGCTTCTTCGCGCGCAGAGGTGCTGTCGCAGCCCTGCAGAATGGGCAGGTGGACGTAATCGTGCCCGAGTACGGTGCGAACCTGCTCCGGCTCCAGGCCAAACCAGTCTTCGAAGACGGTTCCGTAAATGTCCCGGAAATCGTACTGGAGGGCTACCCCTTCGTTGGCGGCGACTTCGGTACCGATCTCAGCGTTCTCGCCGAGGATGCCGGCGTTCACGCAGCTGCCCATCAGGAACAGGGGCGCGGCCGTGCCGTGGTCGGTACCCAGGCTTTCGTTGGAGCGGATCCGGCGACCGAACTCCGAGAAAGTCATCGAGAGTACCCGCTTCTCGAGGCCCTGTGCCTCCAGGTCCCGCTGGAAGGCGGCCAGCGCATCGCCCAGGGTTTGCATCAGGTTGGCGTACTCGCCGGTAGTGGTCTGCCCTGCCACTGCCTGGTTGGCGTGGGTGTCAAAACCTCCGAGATTGACGATGTAAACGTTGGTCCGTAAGCCGCCACTGATCATGTAGGCTACGTTTTTGAGCTGCGCGGCAAACCGGGTATCCGGATAGTCGACCAGGCTCTGGCCGGCTTCGGCCAGCTCCTGTACGGCTTCCCCGTAGGCGTTGGCCTGCGCGATGCTGATGCGCAGAAAACCCAATTCGTCTCCGTAAGGATCCTGCGGCAGCGGCGTATCGTCGCCGCCCGCCAGGGCAAGCAGGTTGAACGGATTGTTGATCGCCATGCTGTAGTTGGCCCCGATCCCCTGGCAGGTCTGGCTCACCTGGTTGCCCAGGGCAATGGCAAAGGGGTGCGGGTGTTCTTCATTCGGGTACCCGGCCGGAAAGGTAGGGTAGTCCGCTTCGTAATTGCGCCCCAGCCAGCCGCTGGTGACCACTTCCGTGGCAGCGGAGGCAGAAGTCCAGATGTCAGTAGAACGGAAGTGAGAGCGGTTCTGGTCCGGATAAGATACTCCCTGTACTGCCGCCATTTTACCGTCCTGGTACAGTTGATGCATACCGGTAGCGGACGGGTGGAACGCAAGGTTGTTATCGATGTCCAGCAGTTGGTTTTGCGGGATCATCAGGTTCTGGCGTACCTGCATGAGGCGGTCAAACTGGTCCAGCGGCACCAGTGTACTCAGACCATCGTTGCCACCGTTCAACTGCACGAGCACGAGTACCCGGTCATCTTCCGGGGCCATAAAGGCGCGTAAGGACTGGGTAAGATGGGCACTGAGTGGATGGTTGGCGATCAGGGGCAGGCTTAAAGCAGCACCCGTACGAAGAAAATTGCGGCGATTCATTTTTTATGAATTGCACCTTCTCGGAAGCATAGCTTCCCGGAGGGTGGATGAGTTAAACGAGTTGAAATTCGGCAAGACTGAAGATGGCCAGGAACAGGTCGCGAAGCTTGGCTTCCACGCTGGCGGCCAGGTCCTCGTCGTCCGGGGCGTTCAGGTGATCGGCGTATTCAACCGTCCATTCAAAATCGGGCAAGCCGGGAATGAGGGCTTCCTTCAGGTTGGCCAGTTGGCCGTCCGTGAGAGTCCGCGGCAAGAGCCGTTCCACGATGCCGGTGATCAGGTCATTCGGATCAGTTTCGTTGGGGATCTGCTTGATCCAGCCCAGGTAATCGAATTTGCCCCGGGCCCCGTCGCCCAGGCCCAGACCATTCCTGCTGGTCATGGTCTGGGTGAAGCGGGTGCGTTCCTGCAGGGTGCTGCTGTTGATCCAGATGCGGTAGAAGGCCGGCGCCTGGTAGTAGGCTTCCCAGCCCGCTACGGAAGGGGGGCTGAAATAGTCCATGTCCATTACCGCAGCCCGCCCGTAGTAATAGTTCAACAGCCGCCTCTCCTGCTCGAAGTTGAGCTCGGCGATTTGGTAGTCGTGGTTGAACGTCCGCAGGAGCCCACCCACTAGTTGGAGCGGGTTTTTGATCATCGGCCCCAGGTTGTCGGTGTCGTAGAAGTGGGCACTCAGGAAAAGAGCACGCAGCACCGGGCGAATCTCGAAGTCATTGTCTTCGAGGATCTGCGCCATGGCTTCCACGATTTCGGTTTCTTCCTGCTCGGAAATCTTGTAGTACACGAAGTGGCGGTACAGCTTGCGGCAGAGGTGCCGCGCTACGGCCGGCTGCTGGAAAATCCGGTCAATGACCTGCTTGTATTCTTCCGCGCCTCCGTCTGTGATGACGTCGTTGTTAAAGTGGTAGCTGAGCTGCTTGTCCGTCTGGTCGTGCCGGCCGGCATCGAAGTAAGCTTCCGGGAAAGCCCCGTCCCGGGTGCTGTTGAAATTGCGGGTCCGCCAGCCGGTCAGGGCACGCGCCAGGGCGCGGACGTCCTCCTCCGTGTAATTCGTATAGTCCCCTTCTCCGATTTGTGGCCCTTTGCCGACGGTAAAAAGTTCGAGGACCTCCCGTGCGTAGTTTTCGTTAGGGGAGTTCGCCGAATTCTGGTTGCCGTTCAGGAAGACGAGCATGGCTTTCTCCACCGTAATCCTTTTCATCAATTCCCGGAAGTTGCCCAGGGCAAATTCCTCCAGCAGAAGGTGATACTCGTACCGGACCTGCGGTTGGCCGCCACCGGAAATTGCAAAGTGATTAGCCCAGAATTCTGCCATCCGCTCACGAACGGAGAACTGTTCCTTGCGGATGTTGTCAATGATCCAGGCGCGGAGCGACTGGTTCCGGTACTGGTTAACGTTGACGCCGGCAATCAGCGGATTGCCGGGCCAGGGTTCGCCGACGGGCACATTCGGGTCACCGTCGAAATTGTAGTTGATGGGTGGGTCGGGCAGCGGTTGGTCCGCCAGCAGTAAATCAACGGCCTCTTCCATCTCCATGGCGGTAAGTCGTGACAACTCAGCGGGGACAAGTCCGAAGCCGGTTCTGCGCAGCAAATGCGCGGCCTGGGCCGCCGTCCATTCACCAGTGTAAGGGGCAAGACCCGTCAGGGTGGGCGCAAAGTGAGATTTTCCCATAAATAAGGTGATGTGTGCAATTAGTTGATGGGGGAGAAAAGAAGGTTCCGCAGAAGCCGGCCGGCCTGGCGAGGCGCCCAACTGCCAGGGCCATTGGAGGCCCATGCACCGAAACGGGTTCTTCCCCTCCGGAGGGGGCGGCGGGTAACGGCTTTGGTTACGAACGAATGGGTAAATTTACTATTTGTAAATGGCTTGACCAATTGCAGGAAGGCAAAATTCAGGGTACTCGCAAGACCAGTCGTTCGTCAGTTGAGGCGAGAGCGAAGCGATCTGACTTGTCCGCCGAACGCTGGCTTTGCTAGCCGATAAATCGGCGGACGCCCCAGCTCGTACCTCGCGTGTCGGCCGACGATCAACTTTTCGTCGGCCGACGTGGAGGCGCAAAAGGTGGTCGTGCCCGACGGTAACGAGGGCGCGGCCGCAGGTGCAGGGCAAATGACCGAAGCCGGGATGGGGTAAAAACCGGCTTACTGCGACCTTTTCGTATTATGCAGGTTCTCCGCCTTCACGGTTCCTAAAACGTAAACATGCCAAATTTTCAAGCTTCCCTCTTACTGCTCCTTTTTTGCCTGGCCGGTACCTGCGTCCGCGCCCAAACGCCCTCCTGCCACTTGTTGCGGCCCGCCCGCGTGTTTGACGGGGAACAATTTCACGCTGGCCGGCAGGTGCTGGTACAGGGCAACCGGATTACGGCGGTAGCTGATGCTCTGGAGGTGCCGGCCGGATGCCAGGTGCATGATTTTCCCACGGGAACCCTGCTTCCGGGCATGATCGAAGGGCACAGCCACCTGTTGTTACATCCTTATAATGAAACGGATTGGAACGACCAGGTGCTGAAAGAATCTTACGCCGAGCGGGCGATCCGGGGCGCCAACCACGCCCGGTCTACCCTGGCGGCGGGCTTCACTACCGTACGGGATCTCGGCTCCGAAGGCACCGGCTACGTTGACGTCGGCCTCCAGCAAGCCATCGAAAAGGGCGTAACGCCCGGGCCCAGAATGATCGTTGCGGGAAAAGCAATGGTGACAACGGGAAGCTACGGCCCGAAAGGCTTCGCTGATCACGTTGCCGTGCCACTCGGCGCTGAAACGGCCGATGGCCTGGATGAGCTGACCCGCGTCGTCCGTGACCAGATCGGTAAGGGAGCCAATGTCATCAAGGTCTATGCTGACTACCGGTGGGGTGCCGGCAAGCTCGCCCAGCCCACCTACACCCAGCGCGAACTGGAACTGGTCGTGGAACTCACCACCAGCAGCGGCCGCCAGGTAGTCGCCCACGCCGCCACGGAGGAGGGGATGCGCCGCGCCGTACTCGCCGGCGTACGGACCATCGAGCACGGCGACGGAGGCACCCGGGAGGTTTTTGAACTGATGAAAGAGCACGGGGTGGCGCTGTGCCCGACCCTGGCCGCCGGAGACGCCATCACCCAGTACCAGGGCTGGAAAAAAGGTGTGGACCCCGAGCCGGCCCGGATTATGGCCAAGCGAAAATCTTTTGCCCTGGCGCTGGAGGTGGGGGTAGACATAGTCGCTGGGGGAGACGTAGGCGTATTCCCCCACGGCGACAACGTCCGGGAACTGGAAATGATGGTCGACTACGGCATGCCTCCTCTCGCTGTCCTGCGCGCCGTCACCTCCGGGAATGCCGCCATCTTTGCCCTGCCGGAACTCGGCCGGGTAGCCCCCGGCATGCTGGCGGATTTGGTCGTCGTTGACGGCGATCCGGCAGCGGACATCTCCGCCCTGAGAAAGGTGCTGCTGGTGTTGAAAGACGGGGAGTAACCGGCAACCAGGCCCGCCAGGCCGCGGTGCCGGCCACGGCAATAAACCTGAAACCTGGAGCAAATAACCACGGTCTTCAACCATTTCTGCCCCGCGTCCGGACTGCCGCTTACGATACAATCGTTTGTATTAAAAAAAACTTCCCCTCCCCCGCGCTGCCAGGGGGTAATCTCTTCTTTCCCACAACATTATGCTTACATTCACGGCAAGCTTAAAGTCGTTATGGAAGAAAATACCCGCCGCAGCAAGGAGTGGTTTGGTCATGCCGATAAGATGGGGTTTGTACACCGCAGCTGGCTAAGAAATCAGGGGCACCCGGATCATATGTTTGACGGTCGCCCGGTAATCGGTATCTGCAATACCTGGTCAGACCTGACCCCCTGCAATGCGCATTTGCGGGACTTCGCCCAAATCGTAAAACGGGGCGTTTACGAGGCCGGCGGTTTTCCCCTGGAATTTCCGGTCATGAGCCTGGGGGAGACCATCATGAAGCCCTCCACCATGATGTGGCGGAACCTGGTGAGTATGGACGTGGAGGAAAGCATCCGGGCCAATCCGCTCGACGGCATCGTCTTACTGACGGGCTGCGACAAGACAACCCCTTCCACCCTGATGGGCGCCTGCTCGGTCGATCTGCCAACCCTGGTGGTTCCCGGCGGGCCGATGCTCAACGGAAAATGGCGGGGCAAAGACGTCGGCTCCGGCACCCTCACCTGGCAACTGGGGGAGGGACTGAAGGACGGGAGCATCTCGCCGGCCGATGTCTACGAAGCCGAATCCTGCATGAGCCGTAGTGCCGGCCACTGCATGACGATGGGCACCGCCTCCTCCATGGCCTCTACGGTAGAAGCCCTGGGCCTGACCCTGCCCGGTGCGGCGGCCATTCCCGCCGTTGATGCCCGCAAGCGCGTGCTGGCCCACCTCTCCGGCAACCGCATTGTGGAGATGGTAAGGGAAAACCTGAAAATTTCCGACGTGCTCACCCGTGAGGCCTTCGAGAATGCTATCATGGTCAACGCCGCCATCGGCGGCTCCACCAACGTGATGATTCACCTGACGGCCATTGCCGGAAGGTTAGGCATCAAACTGGAAATCGATGATTTCGACCGCATCGGCAGTCGCCTGCCCATGCTGACCAACCTGATGCCCGCCGGGGAATTTCTGATGGAAGACTTTTATTACGCCGGCGGACTTCCCGTCGTTATCCGCGAACTGGGCGAACGGCTCCACGCCGGCACCGTCAGTGTGAACGGCAAATCCATCGTCGAAAACTCCCGGGAGGCCGTATGCTACGACCGGAGGGTGGTCGCTACGTTTGCCGACCCGGTGAAGGAGGAGGCGGGCATTGTCGTCCTCCGCGGTAACCTCTGCCCCGATGGTGCCGTGATAAAACCCTCGGCGGCCTCGCCGGAGCTGCTCCGGCACACCGGCGCGGCGGTGGTCTTCGAAACGATCGAAGATTACCACGCCCGCATCGATGCCGACGACCTGGAAATTGACGCCGACTCCGTTATGGTACTCAAAGGCGTGGGCCCCGTGGGCTACCCCGGCATGCCGGAGGTGGGGAATATGGACCTGCCGGCTAAGCTCCTGAAGCAAGGGGTGAAAGATATGGTCCGCATCAGCGACGGGCGGATGAGTGGTACGGCCTACGGCGCGGCCGTCTTGCACGTGGCACCGGAGTCTGCCATCGGCGGTCCCCTGGCCCTGGTGAAAAATGGCGACCTGATCACCCTGGATGTTCCCGCCCGGAGTTTACACCTGCACGTCGATGACGAAGAACTGGCGCGCCGCCGCGCTGCCTGGTCACCGCCACCTCCGGTGGCGCAGCGGGGGTACGTAAAGCTGTTCATCGAACACGTGGAACAGGCTGATCAGGGCTGTGACTTCGATTTCCTCCGCGGCGGCAGCGGTGCGGAGATCAAACGAGACCTGCACTAAACTACCTTCCATGACCATTCTACTGCTGCTCCTGGCCTGCATTGTCCTGATCATCGTGACCACTTCCATCTGGAAATGGCACCCTTTCCTGGCGTTGCTCCTGGCCTGCGCAGTTTACGGCGTCGGTACCGGCATGGACCCCCTGGAATTGGTGACTACAATCAACGATGGCTTCGGCACCACGGTGGGTAAAGTGGGCCTGCTGATCATTGCCGGGCTGATCATCGGTACCTTTCTGGAGAAAACGGGGGGAGCCATGGTGCTGGCCAACAGTCTGCTGCGTCTCATCGGCACCAAGCGCATTCATACGGCACTGGCCTTCATCGGTTACCTCGTCTCCATTCCGGTTTTTGCCGACAGTGGCTTCATTATTCTCTCCAGCCTGAACAAAGCCCTGACCCGCAAGGCCGGCCTTTCCCTGGGCGGTACTGCCGTTGCGCTTTCTCTGGGGCTGATGGCCTCTCACACGATGGTGCCGCCGACACCTGGTCCGATTGCCGCCGCCGCCATCCTCGGAGCTGACCTCGGCCGGGTCATTCTGGTCGGGGTACTCACCAGTATTCCGGCACTGATCGTCTGCATCTTTTTTACCAGGTTTATGGGCAAGCGTATTCATATCGAAGCGCAGGTCAGTACGGCCGCAGACACTCCGGAAACCGAAGTCCTGCCGCCGCCCCCCGTGTTCAAGGCGTTCTTACCCATTTTGCTGCCCATTGTGCTGATCGTACTGGCCTCCATTGCTGAATACCCGACGCATCCTTTCGGGCAGGGCACCGCTTACCAGCTTTTCACCGTTTTGGGCAATCCGGTGATTGCCCTGTTCGGCGGGGTACTGACCGCCTTGCTGCTGCCCCACAAACTCGACCGCAAGATGCTCGGTACCAGTGGCTGGGTAGGGGAGGCACTGCGGGGGGCTACGCTCATCATTCTGATTACCGGCGCGGGCGGTGCTTTTGGGGAGGTACTCAAAACATCGGCCCTGGGGGAAGTGCTGGAAGGGTGGATTACTACGGTGAACCCCGGCCTGTGGCTACCGTTCGTCCTGGCGGCCGTCATCAAAAGCGCTCAGGGGTCTTCTACGGTGGCCATTCTCACCACCGCCTCCATTGTATTGCCCCTGCTGGAGAGTATGGGCTACGACAGTTCGGCCTCCCGGGCCTTGGTGGTGATCGCCATAGGTGCCGGTTCGGCCGTCGTT